>JAOUEB010000124.1 GCA_029858925.1 Nitrospira sp. | reverse complement strand
TGACCGCTTGCCCAATGACCCGCTCACCCATGTGGGCGTGGTGGAGAAGGTGGAACGGGACGGGACGGTAATATTCGTGAGCTGGGTGTCGGCGGGGGTCGATCGCTACCGGATGAACCTACGGCAGCCAGACATCCACAAGACCGCCGACGGGCGCGTTCTCAACGATTACATGCGCCGGAAGAGCTCGGGTGATCATCAAGCCACCCGGTATCTGACGGGGCAACTCTTCGCCGCCTTCGGGACAGTGCTACGATAGGGTCGTCCGCCCGCATACTCTATTTGGAGTTCTAATTTCGTCAACTAGTGGATTGGCACTACACTTGGCAAGGAGGCTCTGATATGGCTACGACTACGATCTCGCCGAAATTTCAGATTGTGATTCCCAAAGAAGTCCGTGCGAAACTCCGTCTCGCTCCAAGCCAGCGATTGCAAGTGGTAGAAAAGGGAGGAGGCATTACCCTGGTGCCCGAAGTCCCTCTTAAGTCTCTGAAGGGCGCCCTCAAGGGCATGTCTACGACCAATCTCCGCGAGAAGAACAATCGACCGTAAAGGTTGTGCTGGATTCCGTTGAGCATCTTGACAAGATGGTGATGAAAGAATTACATGGACTTTTGTTGTGGCTTCCTGAGTGGCTTCTAGCCCCTCGATGTGGTCTAGGGCGTACGACCGCTTTGTGCGGGGACCGTCTAGATATGGATGAGCAGGGCGGTCGAGCCTGCGAAAGTGTTCGGTTACGTATGTTGAAGGTGCGCCGTAATTGAATGGGAGGGGAGAGCAATGCCAGTCACTGTGACGCTCGATCAGATCCTTCATCTCGCTCCGAATGCCCGATCGAGCTATCGGGACGCCTTTCAGAATGCTCAAGCCGTTCTCGACCGCGCGGGTATTTCCGATACACCACTGCGCATCGCGCACTTCATGGCCCAGGTGCTGCACGAATCGATGGGGCTCATGATCCAGTCCGAGAATCTCAACTACAGCGCCGATCGGCTACCGAAGGTGTGGCCCTCGCGGTTTAAACCCACAGGCCCTCTCGATCCGAACGCATACGCCCACAATCCGCAGAAGCTTGCCAACGAGGTGTACGGTGGCCGCATGGGCAACACGAATCCGGATGACGGATTCACATATCGCGGCCGAGGCTTGCTACAGCTCACTGGCAAGGACAGCTATCGGGAGGCAACCACTCGCTTGCGTGCCAGCAGCCCGGATGCGCCAGATCTGGTCGCCAATCCGGACGAAGTCATAAGTTCGTCATGGTGCGTAGCAATTGCCGCTGCCGAATGGACCGCTCGTGGCTGCAACACATTCGCCGACCAGGATGACGTTACAAAGGTCACACGCGCCATCAATGGTGGGACCATTGGTCTCTCAGACCGCAAAGAGTGGCTAAAGCGGACGAAGGCGGTGTGGACGTGATGCCGGGCAGGACATTCAGTATGAATGAGCCATATGCGCCGAGGTAGCCATGCCAAGAATGCAGACTATCAGACGTGCATGCGCGGCGCTCGTTCTGGCTGGACTAACGGCATGCTTCGTTGAGCTGGCACACGCCCAGCCATCCCATCCCTGCGCAGGTGCAGCCACGGAACAGGCGAGAAAACTCCTGGCATTTCATTTTGGCTCCAGCGATCGCATCGACATCGCCCCCTCCGTTAAGACGTTGTCCCCCATCCGCAATCCCGCAGACAGGAAGCAGCGTTTTGATGTGCTCGAAGTCTGGGGCTATGTCTACAAGGGGCAATATCGGATGCGATTTATCTACGCGCAGCAGCCCGGCGAGTGCTTGCTGATGGGCCAGGAAATCCTGGAGTACGCGAGCCTCTAGTCTGCTCGTGCTTCAGCGCCGAGTGCACGCACTTTTCCTGCCCGTGGTTCTTACTATGACCTCGAATGCTGAACCCTTGTGGAGCAACCGGCGGGGGGCGATGGACGTGAGGGAGGACCTCACCGATTCACACGTGACCAGCACATCCATGTTCGGCTGATACTGATTCACTTTGATCGATCCTATCTTTTTCTGCCCCTGCGCCATGTCATAGGCCAGTTGCAGGCGCAACCAGTGTTTTGGGGTGCTGCCGAATGCCTTGGACACACGAATCGCCATTTCCGGAGAGACGGCGGTCTGTTCGTTGATCACCCGTGACAGCGTCTGGCGAGTCACGCCCAACACTGCGGCCGCCTTCGTCACGCTGAGCCCGAGCGGTTCAAGGCAATCATGCTTGATGATGCTTCCGGGGTGGACGGGTTGTTTCATCGGCATCGTATGTTCCTTTTAGAGTTCGATCACCATTGTGCGCGCGTCGCGCGCGCACAGGTGCATCCATCCACGACCTCCTGTTTACTCCTCTCCCCAATCTGGTCCGTGTGACTTGACGGGTGGCGTCGAGCGGGCGCCCATGCGCGCGCAACGGAAGGGCCCCACCGGGGGATGGGTGGAGTGAGCACGGATGGGCTGCTCGATGACAGGACCCGTCGAGTTACACCGGCCACTCTTCTTCCTTCCACGCCATGTCCCAGAACATCCACTCGTAGCGGGAACTGATGATGAAGGCTTCTTCCATGCGTTGCTTTTCTTCTTGGCCCGCCGTCTTGGCCCACTGATCGACTTTCTTACGCATCCACTTTTGGACTTCGGCGAACTCGGGTGAGGCATAGAGCATGAGCCAATCGCGGTAGGGGTGGGACTTAGGCGGCGGGCCTTTTTTGAGCAGCAGCTGCCCGACGACGCAGTAGATCCAGGCGCAGGGGAGGACAACGACGAGGATCTCGGCCGCCGATCCGCTTTGTGCCACGGAGAGCATATGCCTGGTGTAGGCGTAGTTCGTGGGAGCCATCGGCACGGAGGACATCTGCTTCGCCGTCAGCTTCCAGCGCTTTCCGTAATTCTCGTGCAGGCTGCGTTCGACCACGATGGTGTCTTCTGCCAGTTTGGCAAGGCGGAGGACACTTTCGGAGTCCGGCGCTTTCATCGAACCGGCGGCGAAGACACGCGAGAGGTCACCAAGAAACCTGGCGTCTTGCTGAATGTAATACTTGAATGTGCGTTCAGGTAGCGTGCCGTTGCCGAGCGCGACGACGAATGGGTGGCTTAGTTGGGCGTCCCAGATGGGCTGAGCCATCTGTTTCAAGTGATTCGAAAATGACATGGCTAGTTTCTCCGTGAACGCGTCGTTCGTGAAGTGCGATCTCATTCAGTTTATAGTTGTGAGTGTTGAATGGTGAGTTCACATGAGACGCAGAACTCAACACTCACAACTCAACATTCGAAAGCATGCGAGGAACGCTTCACGAGATGCGCTTCACGTATTTTAGGCCGGCGGCAGCCAGGGTCTCGGCAAACGATTGATCCCGTCCAGCGCTGCGACTTTATAACATTCCGCCAGGGTTGGGTAGTTGAAGACCGTATCGATGAAGTAGTCGATTTTGCCGTGAAAGGCCATCACGGCCTGGCCGATGTGGATCAGCTCCGTGGCCCCCTCTCCGATGGCATGGACGCCGAGCAACTCGTGGGTTTGCCGATGGAATAATAGCTTGAGCATGCCGGTTTCATCGCCCATCAGCAGCCCACGGGCGATTTCTTTATAGTGAGCGATGCCCACGGCGTAAGGAATCTTGGCCTGAGTGAGTTCTTCCTCGTTCCGGCCCACCATGGAGATTTGCGGAATGGAGTAAATGCCGTAGGGCAATAACGAAGTGTCGGTGCGATCAGGATGGCCGAAGGCATGGCAGGAGGCGTGGCGGCCCTGTTGCATCGAGGTGGACGCAAGGGCTGGAAAGCCAATGACGTCTCCGGCCGCATAGATATGTGGAACGGCGGTCTGGAAGTGTTCGTTCACGCTCAGGCGGCCCCGATCGTCCGCTTTCAACCCCGACGCTTCCAGGTTGAGCGCCTTCGTCGCGCCGACCCGGCCGATCGCATACATGAGCGTGGATGTTCGGATCGGCTTGGCGTGTCGCAACGTCACCTCGATCGAATTGTCGGGCTGCTTCTCAATCGCGATCGCTTCTTCTTCGTGATGCAGGGTTACGCCGATCTCCTTCATCTGTCGCTGGAGCATATCGATGATCTCGGCATCGGCAAACTCCAACAGACGAGGACGTTTGTCGATAAGGGTGGTGGGCACTCCCAGCGCCGCGAGGATGGACGCGTACTCTGTTCCGATGACCCCGCCTCCGACGATGACGATGGAGGAAGGAATGTGTTTGAGGGTCAGGAGCCCGTCCGTATCGATGACGGAGGTGTCGTCGAACGGGATATCGGACGGGCGGCTTGGTTCTGTACCGACGGCGATGACAATAAAATCAGCCGTATGTTCGATCGAGCTGCTCCGGTGTGTGATCCTGAGGCGATGTGGGTCGATAAAACTGGCTGATCCCGAGATCATATCGACACGGTTCCGAGCCATCTGATCTTGCACGATCCGGATCTCGTTCTTGATGACGTGGTTGGCGTGGAAGGAGAGCTCTTCGATCGTAATCGTTTCCTTGAGCCGGTGAGGGGCGCCGTAGATAGTGCGCTGTGGAATGCCGGAAAAAAAGAGGACGGCTTCGCGCAGGGCTTTACTCGGAATCGTGCCGGTGTTGATGCAGACGCCTCCGACAACTTCCTTCCGTTCGATCAGGCCTACCTTTTTGCCGAGCTTGGCCGCCTGCACGGCAGCCTTTTGGCCGGCCGGTCCGGTTCCTATCACGAGAAGATCATAGTGGGCCATGTGTTCCGGGAAAGGTTGAGGCGTAGGTTGAGGTTAAGCATGAGGACGCTTAGTCCTTCACCTTAACCTCAACCTTGACCTGGCGCAAGCTAACTTGCCGTAATCAGCGAGCGGGCGAATCGGAACGCTTCGTCCATGTCGGGAAGCTGCGTCAGTTCCGGCGTGATCTGAAGGTAGCGAACCGTGTTCGTCTTGTCGACGACCATAACGGCTCTGGCCAGAATGTGCGGGCCATCCAAGAACAGTCCGTAGGCTTTGCCGAACTCACCGCCTCGATAGTCGGAGAGAAACGTGATGTTGTCGATCTTGGCTTCCGTGGCGAAGCGTTTCTGGGCAAAGGGGGTATCGACGCTCACGGTGATCAACTCGACCATTTTGTCGAGTCCCTTGTTTCGTTCGCTGAGGTGATGGGTTTGCTGCTCGCACACCGGGGTGTCGAGCGATGGGACGACACTGATGATTCGAACTTTGCCTTCGCCTTTGGTGTGGGCGATATTGACGAGCGAGAGGTCGGTCTGCGCCACCTTGACGTCGCGCAGGGAGTCGCCCGTCTTAATCCCATCGCCGGACAGCCCGAGCGGGTTGCCTTTGAAGAGCACCTTATTTCCCTCTCCGGCGACGGCGCTGCCGTCGGCGACGGTGACGTTCTTG
>JAOUEB010000123.1 GCA_029858925.1 Nitrospira sp. | reverse complement strand
GACTCCGAGCATACGATTCGTGTTGTCTTTGCTCTCTTGAACATTCGGCTGATCGAATGGATGGATTCCCAGTAGGTGTCCCGCTACGGCGGTCGCAAATTCCCAGCGAAAGAACTCAGCTCCGAGGTCGTAACGATCTTGCAGATCGAATCGGAGAATCGGATGCTGCGATTTACCGAGTGCCTGGACTTGCCGATCCAGAGTGGCATTCTTCTCTTCCTTGAGGCGCAGATAGACGAAAAAACGGTCCTGTCCGTAGGCAGAAGGCGCCAGAATCGGTTCTTGAGCAACGGGGATGAGGCCGGTTCCCTCCTTGCCGGTACTCTCAGCGATGAGCTGTTCCACCCATAAGCCAAAGGTGGCAAGCATGGGCGATGCGATGACCGTGACCTTGTCTCGTCCGGCCTTGGCAAGACTCCCCATTGCCGCGCCGAGATAGGCTCCCGGATTCTTGTCAATGTCCGCCTGCGCCTGGCATCGCTCCGCCATGCCGGCTGCTCGGTCCAAGAGGCGAGGAACGTCAAGCCCGAGCAGTGCAGCAGGGACCAGGCCGAACAGTGACAGGACAGAGTACCGCCCTCCGATGTCCGGAGGATTGGAAAACGTCTGCCTGAACCCATAGTCCTGTGCCATTTTTTCGAGACCGGTGCCCGGATCCGTAATGGCAACGAATTGATCGCCCCCTCGGTTCATTTTCGCCTTGGCGACCAGATTCCAAAAGTGGGCAAAGAGCGAGAGGACCTCGATGGTTCCTCCGGACTTGCTTGCGACGAGAAAGAGCGTCCGGGATGGAGTGATAGCCCTGCTCACCTCTCGCACCCAACCAGGCACTGTCGAGTCGAGCACCCATAATCTGGGAAACTGCTTCTGAGGCTTGAACGACGTACGGAGCACTTCCGGTCCAAGACTGCTTCCGCCCATTCCCAGCAGCACGACATCGGTGATGCGCATGTCCTGTGCCGCATTGACACAGCGTTGGAGATTCTCCAGTTGCGGCCGCATATGCTCGTGCAGAGTCAGCCAACCAAGGCGGTCGGTAATCTCCTTCGTATCCGGTTTCCACAGCCGGTGGTCTTTGGCCCACAACCGCTCAACAACCCGATTTCGGCTCAATGCCTCAAGGGCCGGAGTGATTGTGGATTGGAATGAGGAAGCCAGCTTGTCTCGCAATGGGATTGGCATGGAGTCTCCCCTGCACGAATGGGTTGGGTGAGGCTGGGAGCAATATCTCCCGTATCTTATGAGCCCATAATTGAAAAGACAATCATTGTCCGCCACCTACTCATCTATTTATCGGCCCTTCGGCGGACGACTAAAGCCATGCCGTCAACGGCCGACCACGCCAAGGATTGGGCCTGCTCCGCAGAGACCTCTAACTGGAGATGAGGACCTTGCGTCGTTGATTGACCCGTGGACAGCGAACGCGTCTCGTCCTTCAAACTCCTCCACCATGCGTTCCCTCGAGCTTTGAGCCATTGCAATGGATTTTCTCCCGCCACGGGCGCGACATCAATGATCAGTGATGGAGTGAACGAAAGGGTATAGCCGACAGGCATGTCTGCCAGTGAAATCGGTTCTTGCTCAACTGAAGTGGTGGGATCGATCTTTCGCCGAACGACGGGCGGCCGCACGATCAAGCGGTGGGTGCCCTTCAGATTGTGCAATGCCTTGGCGGACCACGCGACGATAGGAACTCTGTGGAGCTCGACGCCACGGCCTTTGATGTGGATGGTGCTGGTTACGAGATCGATGAGCAGATAGGTCTGGGGGCGTGCCGCCAGCTTGATTTCCTCTTGGAGCACACGGGCGGCTTCCTGCACCGCGCCCGGATCGTTGAGATTGAGATCTGGAAACGCGTCAAGGTCCCCAGCCTGACTCGGGGCGCCCATAAGAAGAAGCATGAAAAAGACTGCGCAGAAGCTCATGAGGGGTGCGCTGCCGAGGCAAGATCGATTAGAAGATGATGATCGGTGTCCCAATTCGAGCGAATGTGTAGACGCGCTTGAGGTCGCCATCATTCAGCCGGATGCAGCCATGCGTAACATTTTTCCCCAGGAAGCGCGTGTAGAGCGTGCCGTGGATGAAATAGCCCTTCCCGAATCCCAACGCGTACTCGCCCAGCACTCCCTGCTCGACACGGTCGGCTTGGTTTGTTGGAATCTCCTGACCTTCTTCGATGAAGGCCCAATCCGGCTTTACCCAAGCGGGATGAGTGAGCTTGGACTGCACGAGAAATTCTCCGCGGGGGGTGTCAAACACCCATTGGTCATTGCCCTCACCAGGTTTATCAAGGATGGTTCCGCTTCCTGTCGAGGCAATGGCGTCAAGCACGACTTCTTGCCGGCGTTTGACATACAGATGGTTACGAGCCGTATCGACGAGAATGTACGGCTGATGTGGTTTGAGACGGGAGAGTTGCTCGGACAGCGATTTATATTGTGCTTGGAGGCTTTGGAGATGATGGCCGCCTGCTTTGGTCGGTGCGGAAGGCGTGAATGGCTCTGAACTTGGGAATAGCGCTTGGCTGTTGGGCGGCACATCAGCCACTAACAGTCCGATCAGGATGAGCGACGAGAGAGCAGTTGGTACAGACGCCATAATTGCGCTCAGGTTTTGTCTTTTTGATCGGCTAGCTGAGACAAGGCCAACGCAATTGAATTGCTCCCGGTCAACGCACCGACGATCGTAACCGGCGTACCGGAGGACACTCGCGCAAAGAGTTCGGCCATGTGACGATTATCCAGCATGATGCAGCCGAGGGTCTGGGCCATGAGTTCACTCTCCACACCATGGATTTCGATTTGCCCTCCGATGTTTTTCGTCAGAGCAATCTTTCCAGACTGCTTGGCCATCCGAAAACGCCGACGGTCTTCTGTGTTGGGATAGTCCAACACAAGGGCGCGATAAAACTGTGTTTGTCCTGCCCCACGCGCGTCAATCACTCGGTACCGACCCTCCGGCGTGGCTCCATCCCCCTGGAACAATTTCTCACGGATGCCGTTGAAACCCAGCCGGACGGGGTATGATAACACTCTGCGTCCGTTCTTGTAGAGGGTTAATTCCCGGTCAGCTTTGCTCACTACAATCGCGGTGGATTGGTGTGTCCGCGACCAGTCCACGGTTTGTTTGACCATGGCCTGCCACTGCCTGAGCTGCCGGTCATCGGCATACCGTCCCAGCTCTTGTGTCAATGCCGTCGTCTGGATCCGGAGAGCATGACTCGCTTGCTCTGCTGCCTGGATAGATCGCGCATAGTCTTTCTGTTCGAAGAAAAGCCGGGCCTGTTTGATGAGCAGATCTGTTTGGACCGGTTTTTCCCCCAACGCAACTCGCCCATCGAATGATTGGACTTGCGAGGCCATAGCCAGGAAGCGCTGTTCAAGGCGCGTGACGGTGGATTCTGCTGTACTCCGTTGTCTGGACCGCCGTTCATTGAGGCGCACGACGGTGGTTCCACCCTCGCGCTGAAGCCGCCTAAGTTCCTCCTCGATATCGTTCGACTCCCACGGCCAGCGGATGAGGTCGTCATCAGCATGCACGCGGGCTCTGAGCGAGACCCATTGTCTCGCAAAATAGGCATATTCCTCAGGCGCCGCCTGTGGAGCGCCCAAGGCAATCAAATCATGATCAATGGCATCGAGCGCAACGATCAGCTCTGGCGGAACAGCCGGAACGCATCCGGCCATAAGAACGGCGCAGATACTCCCGGCAAGCCAAGTACGATTGATGCGCGTCGCAGCCACAAGAAAACTCTACCTTAGTTCTTCCTTGAAGGAGAGGATTTTCCCTTTCCGGTTTTAGCCAAAGCACTTTGAATTTCATCTGAGACGGCCCGGCTCTTGTCGTTGATGGCCCTAGCTTGAGTTTGCGCGGCCAGGTAATCTTCCTTGTCTATCGCCGTCTGTATCTGACTCAGTGCGGCTTGGAGTGCGTCGGCATCACTCTTGATGGCCTCTACTGCCGCACGGTCTTTTCCAACCGGCGCCTTGGCAACTAATTTCAACGTGGCGGCAACTGCTTCCTGGGCCACTTGCTGGGCCTGAAGCGCTCCCGCTTTGGCCTCTTCTTTCTTCTTGTCTACTTCCCCCTTCACACGCGCACCTTCGGCTGCTGTTGTAGCAGCCAGCTGCTCAACCTTGCCGTAGTCTCGAAAGAGGGCTAACTTCCCATCCTGCTCGCTGACTTCCTTCTTCAGTGCCTCGAGTGTGCCCTCAAGCTTTGCATACTCCTCGGCGGTGTAGGTGCCGGCGCCGCTCTGTTGGGCGTCCTTGACCGCTTTTTCTGCGGCCTCAATTTTTTCTGAGGGCGGCTTGGTGCAGCCGGCGGCGATGAGGGC
Source organism: Nitrospira sp. (assembly GCA_029858925.1). GTDB lineage: Bacteria > Nitrospirota > Nitrospiria > Nitrospirales > Nitrospiraceae > Nitrospira_D. The sequence goes on along the minus strand of JAOUEB010000123.1, from coordinate 1,034 downwards.
GGCAAGGGCTACAGGTACCAGCATCTGTCTGACGAGTATCATAAGGAATATCCTCCATAATAATTCATTGTGTGTCCGATAGTACTATGACAAGCCATAAGTTGGCACTGAGGAAATCCCCTGTGTAACAGCAAGCTCGGTGCCAAGAGCGGGTTTCAGGATGCGAGGGGAAAGATTGTGTAATTCAATGACTTGTCTGATCTATATCCTGGTTAAAAATACCTGTGCTGAGGCGATCTGGTGCTGCGCAGGCAAAAGCGCCTCAACAAAGAAATTATTAAATAGAAAGAACGGATCGTCGTGACGGTCCAGTTCTATAAAGTCTGTAAATTGACAGGTCTGATCGCCGCCCCTATAATACATCGCTCATTAGATGGAGTGGTCCCATTCTTTTAACGATTGTGTGGGGGGAGCGCCGTGTCCTTTACATCTCAGCAACCATCGAACCTCAAGAAGAAACGCGAACACGGTTTCCGTAAACGCATGAGCACCAAGAACGGCCGCCGGGTCTTGGCTCGCCGGCGGGCGAAAGGGCGGGCTCGGTTGACGGTCTAGCTCCCTGCGTACGGCACTCTCGATGTTCGCCCGTGTATCTGCCGGTGACATCTCGCTGCCCTGGGATTGTATTTCCCTACCAGAAGCTATCCCTACTAAGACCCGTGATGAACGGTGCGCAGGCGCGGGAAGATTTTTTCGCGATGTCGAAACCGCAAGGGGAACGCAGCATTTTCTTACGGGCGAGCCGGGACATTGAAACCGTCAAACGTCATGGGCGGCGGGTTTCGACGGCCTTGTTCAATCTGTTGACGTACAGGATGAATGATGCTCCGAGCCGAGTCGGAATTATTGTCGGGAGGCGGTTCGGTAACGCGGTCCGGAGGAATCGAGCGAAACGCGTCTTTCGTGCGTTGGTAAGACAGTGTCACCAGGATCTGATTCCCGGCCAGGCCCTTCTGATATTCCCGAAGCGTGAGGCGCTGACCCAAGCGCACGGGGACTTGATGCGGATGTTGGAGATGTCATTGCGGCGAGTT
>JAOUEB010000122.1 GCA_029858925.1 Nitrospira sp. | reverse complement strand
ATAGGGCGGGTCCGGAACCAGCGGCTTGAATGTTCCTCCGACCAGGCCGATGATCATGCCGATGCTGGCGCCGGCGGCCGCCCCGATCGTCACGCCCAGCAGACCTCCGACCATACCGGCCGAGGCTCCAACGGCCCCGCCGAGCGTGACGCCGAGCACAGCGCCGGTTGCGGCATTTTCGCTTTGATGCACTCCAGGGCGCAATCCACCGTCCTCCACCTTCTTACGGCAAAGATCGACCTCCAGTTGAGCCTTCTCCTTCCCATAAAATTGCAGTTGCTTGTTCGAACGCAACAGAGGTTCCGGCCCCACACAAGCCGTCGACAACGAGGCCACCATCAGCCACACCACGACTCTCGCGTATGTGCTTTTCTCCACACCTGCTCCTTCAACCTATGCGCAAGAATTCGTCACCCTGCCCCTATCCATTAGGAACTACCGGCAGAGCATTTCCACACTACAACCTCTTTCCCGTTCTCACAAACTATCTTTATTTCTCTTTACACCCGGAGGCTGCGTCAGTGAAGGCTCCGCTGCTCCAATCTCCTTCCCCCTTTGCGACAGACCGGATAGGTGGGGGACTCCACTGCGCGCATTGGCCGAGCACATTCTGATTGTGCGCGGACAGCGAGCACGAGTACCCATCCATCCGGTCTGTCCCCTCCCCTCACTGCCACCCCGTCACTTCATATCCCTTCTCGTGCAGACATCGGTTGACGAAATTCGTGTAGGCCTGATTGGGCTGCGAGGGACCGGCGGCGGAGAACAACCCTCTGAGCAACCCCCAGACAGCGCCGCTTGCCGCGCCGATCATCGATCCACGGCCGACCGCGCCAGAAATAGCGCCGCCGACCGCGCCGCTCGCCGCGCCGATACCGGCCCCGGTAACTGTATTCGTCGCCACACGCCCGGATTTGCCGCCGCCTTCCTCTGCGCCGGCCGATTCAGCCAGTTGCTTGCACGCATCGATCTCCTGTTGCGCGCCCTCCTTCCCCACTGACTGAAAATGCGCATTGGGATATAGCACAGGCCGCGCGCTGGAACAGGCAGTGAGAAGCAACAGCCCTGTGACGGCGCTGAACCACGCTCTTTTCATGTTTTGACTACTCCGATTGCGGCGGTCGGCATCACCCGCGTCCAGACCGCTGCAGCCGTGACGCCCTTCACACACAGCCGCTTGCGCCGCCCTCCCGCTCCGGCTTGGATGACCACACTCGCCTGCGGAACATCGCACCGGCCGGCAATGAATCGGATCAATTCATCGTTTGCCGCACCGTCGAGAGGGCGAGCCGCCACACGAATTTTCAAGGCATCGCCATGAATTCCGACACATTCAGTTCGAGAAGCCTTAGGTTGGACATGCACCAGCAGGACCGCTCCAGTCTTGCTGTCCTGCACGATCGCGCGGCGGGAATTCATGGTGACACAACTCAGAAGACGGCTTTGGCCAGTTCGAGAATACTGCGCTGCATGTCCGGATCGTCGGTGATCGGGCAGGCGATCGCCACATCGCAGGCTCGTTCAGCCGGCACTCCCTGCTTGATTAAGGTCCCGGCATAGATCAAGAGTCTCGTGCTGACCCCTTCTTCAAGTCCATGATTTTTGAGGTTTCGAACTTTGCCGCCGAGCTTCACGAGGCTTCCGGCAACCGCCCGGCTCACCCCTGCTTCCTGCTCGACAACCGTGGTTTCGACGTCGGCTGGGGGATAGTCGAACTCGATCGCCATGAACCGCTGCTTCGTGCTTTGCTTCAAATCCTTGAGAACGCTTTGATAACCTGGATTATAGGAGATCACGAGCATAAACTCGTCGGCGGCTTCCACGACCTGGCCCTTCTTCTCGATCGGCAACAGGCGGCGGTCGTCGCTAAGCGGGTGGATGATGACGGTCGTGTCCTTTCGGGCCTCCACCACTTCATCGAGATAGACGATCGCGCCATTTTTCACACCGACCGTCAGGGGTCCGTCCATCCAAACCGTTTCCCCCCCCTTCAGTAAATAGCGTCCGACGAGATCGGAGGCCGTCAGGTCCTCATGGCAAGCAACGGTGATCAACGGCCGCCCCAGCTTATAGGCCATGTGCTGGACGAACCGCGTTTTCCCGCAGCCAGTGGGCCCCTTGAGCATCACAGCCATCTTGCTGCGCGCGGCGATCGTGAAGAGCCCCACTTCTCCGCCGACCTCAGCGTAAAATGGCTCCCGCTCGATCCGATATCGCTCGATGTCGACTTCGCGACCTGGTTGCATTGGGTGGTCTCTTCGATCTCTGTGGTCTGTCTGAACTATCCGACACGATCAGTTGTCGCCATGGTAAGTACCGAACCAAGCGCGGAAGGGACATTGCAGCGCCCTCGCTCCTGATCACGGCCAACATAAACGGAACCGCGCGGGAAGATCAAGCGATGGGCTGCGACGGGCGCCGATTCTCCCCCTTACACCCCGTTCACTCCATCCAGAACTTCACGCACCTTTCTTGTGAGCACATTCATCGTGAACGGCTTCTGGAGAAACGCCGCGCCTCCCGTCACTCCGCCCTTCGAAAACAGGGGATGATCGGGATAGCCGGACATATACAGCACTTTGAGGCCGGGCCGCATGGCGGCGAGTTTTTCGGCCACTTCCGGCCCGCTCATCTGCGGCATCACGACGTCGGCAAGCAACAGATGAATCGGTCCCCTGTGTCTGGCGCCGGCCACCAACGCTTCGATGCCGTGACGCGCAACCAAGACATCGTACCCGCTCGCGCGCAGCGCCTCATGAACGAGACCGCGGACTGCCGGTTCGTCTTCGACGATCAAAACAGTTTCCCGCCGGTGCGCCTGGACCTCTCCTCCACCAACATCCGGGACATTGCAAACCGCTTCATCGACTCTCGGAAACAACATCGTGCAGGTCGTTCCATGCCCAGGCTTGCTCTCGATCCCAATTGTCCCGCCGCTTTGCTTGACAATGCCGTACACGGTCGACAAGCCGAGGCCAGTCCCCTTTCCGCTCTCCTTCGTCGTAAAAAACGGCTCGAACACATGGGCCTGAACCTCTTCGCTCATGCCATGGCCCGAGTCTTTGACGGCCAGCATGACGTACGAGCCTTTGTCCACCATCACCGTGTTTGACCGAGTCCCTTTTCCGATCGTGACGTTTCGAGTCTCGATCAGCAGCCGCCCGCCCGTCGGCATGGCGTCCCTCGCATTCACGGCCAGGTTCATGATGATCTGTTCGATCTGCCCAGGATCGGCCCGGATCGCCCACAATTGAGGGGCAAGGTCCGCCCAGAACTCAATGATATCTTCCCCGATCAGCCGCCGAAGCATGCCGTCCATATTCGTGACGATGGTGTTCAGATCGACGACCTTCACAGCCACGAATTGGCGCCGACTAAACGAGAGAAGTTGTCCCGTCAGACCGGCGGCTCGATCTGCCGCCTTTTTGACTTCTTCGATATCGCGCCAGGAAGGATCGTCGGGCGCCAAACGGCTCAGAACCAACTCGCTGTACCCGCGAATGACGGTCAGCAGATTGTTGAAGTCATGCGCGATGCCGCCCGCAAGCCGTCCCACCGCTTCCATCTTCTGCGATTGCCGCAGCTGGGCTTCTGTCTGATGCAGTGCATCCTTGGCCATCGCGCGCTCGCCGAATTGCCCCAACTTGAGCCCGACGTCCGCCATCATATCGAGGATCTCTTCATCCGGCTCCCGCACCGGCCGGCTGAAGAACTCGATCACACCCTCCACCTCGCCACCGACCAGAATTGGAAATCCAAACGCGCCGTGCAGCCCCCCGGTTGCCGCCACCGTGGACCGTGGAAGATCGGCATCCGCTACGATATCCGCAATCCACACCGGCTGCCCGCTCGCCCAAATCCTGCCCGGCAGTCCCACGCCGAACTCGAATGCTTGGTCTCGCGTCACCATGACAAACTCATCGGCATCGATCGTCGCCGATTGCCAATGGTTGAAGCAGCGCAACAGCCCCGCCGGCTTATCCAATTTCCAAAACACGCCCAGTTCCCACTCCAGGCTTTCGCCGACTGCTTGCATGACTCTGGACATCGCCTCTTCCAGCGTCACGGCGTCGTCTAAGACGCGGGTCACCGCATATTGCGAAGCCAGGCGCCGCTCGGCTCTGCGACGCTCCGTGATGTCGCGGACGAAGGCGCCGAACATATAGGACTCGCCGATGCGCGCCGGCGACACCGATAGTTCGACCAGAAACTCATGGCCGTCCTTGTGTTGCGCCGACACCTCCATGCGACGATTCAGGATCGGCCCGGCTCCGGTCTTGAGATACTCTCGCAGACCACGAACATGCGCCTCCCGATCACGCACGGGAATGACGGTCTCGGAGAGCAACTGCCCCACAGCCTCTTCTCTGGTCCACCCGAAGATTGCCGCAGCCTGGGTATTCCAATCCGTGATGATCCCTGAAATGTCGATCGTGATCACCCCGTCGAGCGCCGTCTCGACGATCGCCCGGTTGCGCTCCCAGCTTTGCAGCAACGCCGCCTCGGCAGCCCTCGCCCCGGCGCTTTCCCGCAGCGCCTGCCGGTAATCCGCGCGCAATCGAATCATCGCCCAGCATAAGAGCCCCACCAGCGGCGCCCAGACGATGACTCCGGCCGCGGCAATGAGACGGCTCTCGGCATACGCGAGCAAAAAGATTTCACCGCCCAGCGCGATCGACGCCGTCACAATAATGAGAACCGTCAGCCACCGATATCGGCCTGACGACGACTCAGGCTCTTCCACCGCTGAAATGCTCATCGCATGCCATCCATAATGATCCAGTTATCGATCACAGCCAGAGGTTGATATGCCCGTTTGGCTTCGCGCAAACCTGGGAGACCGGCATCATCCATGGCATTGATAAAGATGGCACCTCCGCCGACGGCAGTACGGCAGGTTGCGCGGAACAGCCACTGGGCCAAGCCCGGGATCGATCGGTCCGCAACCTCCAGCAGAACGCACCATGTCTGAGGGGTCAACCAATAGCCGAAGGTATAGGCTGCGACTCGGCCCCGCTCGATGGCCACCGTTCCCACGAGGCCGATCCGCTCATGCTCCGCCAACACACGGCTATGCGCCGCCCTCGCGTCCTCAAGAAGAAACGCCCCCATCGAATCCAGAACCCCGGCTTGCTTCTGAGCGGCCCACCGTTCATACAACGCCAGACAGCCGGCTCGATGACTCTCACGGTACGGCTCCGTCACAATACCCTGTTCCCGCTCAACACGATTGCACAGCGCCCGCTGGGATTTATAGCGATCACCCGCCAATGCCGCCAGAGTCTCAGCCTTGTAGAGATAGTCCCCGTCCTTCCGGCGACACGAGAACCCCCGCTGTTCCAATCGTTGTTGCTGCGGCCGCATGACATTTTCAATCCGGCTCACCGGCGACG
>JAOUEB010000121.1 GCA_029858925.1 Nitrospira sp. | reverse complement strand
CTCCAACCAACCTTCAGCATCCACCAGTGGGCTCTGGCATGAGGAATAGTGAACGATTGGCCGAGGATATGCGCGCGCTCGAGGTGGAAGAACGCCTTATCGAGATGATGGCTTCGGTACCGTTCGATCGCCGCAGTCATCTCTCGCTCGTAGGCTTGTCGAAGCGCAACGTGCATGCTCTTGTCCTGGAGTCGTATGGCCCTGCTCGGCAACCCCGCTTCTTTGCGTCGCGACGGGCCCGGCGTTCCTAATTTGGCGACTGCCATGGTAGCATGTTCTCCGAGCAGAAATTGCCCCGATGATTGTCGCGCGATCCGGACTGGACCTTGCCTTGTCGGCAGTAACCGTCTCGCTGACCCTTGGATGTCTGTAATCAGGGAATCTCCGGTTCGATAGACGGCTTGCCGGCGTTCCGCTAGAATCCCAATCCATGTCCGATCCCATCACCCCGACTGTCCCACCACCGGCTCGGCAGGACGAGACTCGCTCGGTCGTAAAAGCGGCTGGGATGATCGGCGTGGCCACATTTTCCAGCCGGATTCTCGGTTTTGTCCGCGACATGGTGCTCGCGCGCCTGTTCGGCGCGACGCCGGCCGCGGATGCATTCTTTGTCGCCTTTCGTATCCCCAGTCTCCTTCGCGAGTTGTTTGCCGAAGGCTCGATGTCGTCAGCCTTCATTCCTGTGTTCACGGAATACCATACCTTGCGTTCCAAGCGCGAAGCCTGGGAATTGGCCAGTGCTGTGTTCACCACGCTATTGACGATCGTCACGGCCGTAGCCATGTTGGGCATTCTCGTCGCGCCGTGGCTCGTCCAGCTGTTTGCGCCGGGATTTCATGACCGCCCCGATAAACTTGCGCTGGCGACATTGCTCACCCGCGTGATGTTCCCGTATCTGCTCTTTATCAGTCTGGCTGCGCTGGCGATGGGTATTCTCAACTCGGTTCGGGCCTTCGCTGCGCCGGCCTTCTCGCCGCTGTTTCTGAACGTCTTTATCATCATCGGCGCCTTGTTTATTTCGCCCCAGCTTCCAGAACCGATTGTCGGTGTGGCGATCGGCGTTGTTGCCGGAGGAGCGGCCCAATTCGCCATGCAGCTACCTAGCCTGAAACTGCGTGGGTTGTTGTTCGGGTTTCGTTTCGAGCCGTGTCACCCAGGCCTGCGGCGGATCGGCTGGTTGATGGTGCCGTCACTGCTTGGCCTGTCTGTTACTCAGATCAATCTCACGGTCAGCACAGTGCTGGGATCGTTCTTCGCCGGAGGTCCCACCTACCTATTTTACGGCATGCGGCTGATCCAGTTTCCATTGGGTATTTTCGGCGTGGCCTTGGCGACGGCGATTCTGCCGACCTTGTCGGCACAAGCAGCGCGCGGGGCGATGGCCGAGCTGCGCACGACGCTCGGATTTGGTCTGCGCATGATCCTGTTCATCATCGTGCCGGCGATGGTGGGGCTGATTCTGCTGCGCACCCCGATCGTGCAGCTCTTCTTCGAACACGGTTCCTTTACTGCGAAGGATACGGCGGAGACTGCCCTGACGGTCCTCTGTTATGCGGTCGGGTTGTGGGCGTTCGGAGGGGTAAGGATCATTGTCGCGGCGTTCTACTCCCTCCAAGACACCAAGACGCCGGCTATTTCGGCGGCGATTGCGGTGGCAGCTAACATTCTCTTCTCACTGGCGCTGATGTCCTCTCTGGGGGCGGCAGGGCTGGCCCTTGCGACGGCATTAGCCGCCATGGTGAACGGGGGCATCTTGGTGGTGGTGCTCAATCGGCGGCTGGGCGGTGTCGAATGGCGGAGCGTGGGCCGATCGTTTCTGCGAGTGGTCGTGGCGTGCGCGCCGATGGCTATTGCCTGCTGGTGGGTGGCCGGAGCGCAGATGTGGACGCATCCCGACGATTGGATCGCCAAATCGGTGATGCTCATCGTGACGATTGGGTTGAGTGTCTGCGGCTATCTCGGAGTCCATGCGCTGCTGCGGTCCGATGAACTTGACGTGCTGTGGGGCATGGTGCGGAGAAAACTTGGACGGCTGGCTGGCCAATAGGAGATGCATGAGGCGCGCAATGATCTTTAAATCGCCCTGGGGCTGGGTTGGAATTTCAGAGACAGCCAAAGGGATCGATGCGATCGCGTTACCCAAGGGGTCGAAACGGGCCATCGAGTCCGGTCTCCGTGAGATGACAGCAGGGCCGTTTGAATCAGGAGAATCTGCGCGATTGGAAGCGGCTCGGCGCCAGTTACTCGAATACCTTGCCGGAGCGAGGAACACGTTTGACGTGCCGATCGATCTTTCGCGAGGCACACCGTTTCAGCGGCAAGTGTGGCGGGTGCTCCAGCGGGTGCCCTACGGCAAGCTTCGTTCGTACCAATGGATTGCGGCCCGCGTAGGCGGACGGCACTATGCTCGGGCGGTCGGCAACGCGGTCGGCGCCAATCCGTTGCCGATCGTGGTGCCATGTCATCGCATCGTCGCGCAGGATGCCTCACTGGGCGGATTTTCCTGTGGTTTGCCCATGAAACGAAAATTGCTGACACTTGAGGGAACGTTGTCCATGCTGAGGAGCAAATAGCCTAATGTGCGCTAGGGGATTCGGATGAGAGCCGTACTCCAGCGGGTCACCAGTGCGTCGGTTGAGGTCGAGGGTAAGATGGTCGGCCAGATCCGGCTTGGCTTGCTCGTGCTGTTAGGTGTGGCGAAAGGCGACAGCGAGGCTGATGGGCGGTATCTCGCAGAAAAGATCAGAACTCTGCGGGTGTTTTCCGATGAGCAAGGGAAAATGAATCGGTCGCTCGTTGATGTGGGTGGGGAGGTATTGCTGGTGTCGCAGTTCACGCTGCTTGGCCGGACGGCGAATGGCCGTCGTCCCAGCTTCGACGAAGCCGCCTCTCCCGACGAAGCCAAGCGGTTGTATGAACTGGTTGCGATGGAACTGCGTGTACAGGGGACGATCGTCGAAACCGGAGTCTTTGCCGCGCATATGCAGGTGGCGTTGTTGAATGATGGGCCGGTGACGTTCGTAGTGGACAGCCGGGAGGGCCGCTTCTGATCGGCTTCGGTCAAACCTTCGGCAGAAGAGCCGATAAGGCCGAGACAGGATTAGCATATCGCAGCGAGTCTGCTATACTTTACCTTACGGCAGTCTCAAATTTTGTGAGGTGTTGCGATGGGAGCTCAAGTCCCTCCACGGCATCCGTTGCGGCGGTTCTTTGGCGCCCTGACAGAGAAAAGCTTCACTGAGCATCTCGGCTGGCCGGACCTGAATGTGACCGGCTATGTCTCCGATCTCCTTGTCGAGTTTACCCACACTGACCACCTGTACAAGATTAGAAATCAGCAAGGTCAGCAGGTCGATACCGTCGTCGATCTACTCTTCGAGTCCGAAGTGATGCTTGAGGCGCAGTCCTTGGATCGTGAACGGGATGTGCATCGCCATATCGGAGATTTCACCTTGTTCATGGCCGGGCTGTTTCCGGAATATCTCCGGCGGCTCAAATCGGCCGGGCTGATCTATCACAAGGACTTTCTCGTGGATTATGTGAAGACCGGCAAGCGGTCATACGGCATCGTGGCCAAGATCGGCCGGGACGATGCCGCCGGCGATCCACCGTTGTTTCAAAAGCTGTCCGAGAATTTCGAACTCTGCGTGACCGGCCTTGGGTTCGTCCGATCCGATCTGGACCGCATGCAGAATCCCGCCTATCAGAAGGCTCGGGATCTTCTCTTGAATTGAAACCGGCCAATCCTATCCTCCTTGTCCATGGTGGCGCGGGCCGCCGTTCGATGACCGCCGCTCAGGCAGCCGGCCTGTGCGCCGCCTTGCGCGTCGGTTATCATCTGCTCGATCGGGGAGGCTCCGCGCTCACCGCAGTGGAACACACCATTCGTGTCCTGGAACAGAGCGGGCTGTTCAATGCGGGGACAGGCAGCCGTCTGCAGCTTGATAGTGTCCGGCGGATGGATGCGTCGATTATGGAGGGGGATGGCTTGCGTGCCGGCGCCGTGGCATCCGTCGAAGACATCGTTCATCCAATCACGGCTGCCCGCCTCGTGATGGAAGAAACCGATCATGTGTTGCTTGTGGGGCCTCTGGCGACGAAGTTTGCCGAATATTTCCAGTTGGAACGCCACAAGATTCGAACCCTGCCGCGCCGGCTGTCGTATGCCGCGATGTTCAAACGGAAAAGGCCTGGTCGGGATCGGCATGGAACCGTCGGCGCCGTGGCGCTGGATCGATTTGGTACCATCGCAGCCGGCGCCTCGACGGGAGGGATCGATCTCATGTTGCCTGGTCGAGTCGGTGACACGCCGATGATCGGCTGTGGAGTGTATGCTGATAATGAGAGTGGAGCGGTGTCGATGACCGGCTTGGGGGAAGGGATTATTCGGATTGCAGTAGCCAAGGAGATCTGCGATCGTCTCGCGCAGGAGGCGAGTCCGGCGGCTGCGGCTCGGCAGGTCCTAAGAAAACTGGTGACGAGAGTGCAAGGGGCAGCCGGCACATTGGCGTTGGCTCCGGACGGCCGATTTGCGATTACGCACGTAACGCCACGCATGGCCGCGGGGTGGTGGAATGGAAAGGGCGAGCCCACAGTCGGAGACCGATTCCAATGACCGATAGCCTGTTTCACCTGGCGTTCCCCGTAACGGACATCGAGGCCACGAAGAAGTTTTATGTGGAGGGTCTCGGCTGTACGCTGGGCCGTGAGTCCAAACAAGCAGTGACGCTGGGATTGTCCGGTCATCAGCTCGTCGGGCATCTCATGCCGGATCAAACACCCAAACAGCACGGCATCTACCCGCGCCATTTCGGACTCATTGTTCTCTCACAGCCAGAATGGCAGGCGCTGGCCGATCGGGCGAAAGCCAAGGGGCTCTCGTTCTACCAGCAGCCGCGTGTCCGATTTCCTGGGACCCGCATTGAACACCGCACATTCTTTCTGGAAGACCCCTCGCACAATCTTCTCGAATTCAAACACTATACATACGAGTCGGCCATCTTCGGCGAGCAGGGTTATGACCAGGTTGGCGATCGCGCCTAGCCCTGGCGAGCCCACATTATTCTGGACTCTTCTGCTGCAATCGCGGATTCGCCGCTCTGGAGAACGGAGTGGCGAGTTACGGGGTTCGTGTTTCGCGTGATCAGAAACGATGTTCCGAAAACTCGAAACCTGCTACTCGAAACCCGAAACGTCCCCCATTCCGATGGAACTCGATTTCGCGACGAACCGTCATGAATAATGTGGGTTAGGGCGAGGGACTTGGGGCCTCGGGTGAGACCTTATGCGCCAGGCGAAGGATGCGCTGGTGCCGTTTGGTCAATGACGCGGTTTTTCGGATGGGGTCGTATCGTCTGGGAGAGGGAAGAATGGCGGCGAGCCAGGCGGCTTCGT
>JAOUEB010000120.1 GCA_029858925.1 Nitrospira sp. | reverse complement strand
CCGGACGCGCTTCGATTCTGACGGCGTGCAAGACACCTCCCATTCTCACGCCCCATCCGGGGGAGATGGCTCGGCTGGAAACTGATGCGACCTCCCAAAGTATCAATGCTGATCGGATCGGCACCGCCGTTCGGTTTGCGCGGGAACGGGGAGTGTTCGTCGTCCTGAAAGGCGCCCGAACCGTGGTGGCAAGACCGGATGGGACCGCGGCAATTTGTCCCACCGGCAATCCCGGCATGGCGACAGCGGGAACCGGCGACGTTTTAACCGGTATGATCGTGGGGCTGTTAGCCCAAGGCTTGCCGCCATGGGAGGCCTGCTGCGCCGCCACCTACCTGCATGGTAGTGCCGGAGATTTGGCTTCAGCCGACAAGGGGCAGGCGGGGCTGATCGCAGGAGACGTGATTGAGCAAATACCCTATGCCATCAAGATCACGCATGGGACCTAGCCGAGCGACAACCCGCAAGGGAACACGCGATCATGGATCAAGGGAGGGGCGGACAGCCACTGCCGCTTCACTGGATCTCGTGCTCACCTCCAGCGCTGAGACGGAATCGCTTGGCCGCGCCATTGGCCGTGCCCTCACCGGAGGGGAAGTGCTGGCATTGATCGGCGCGCTGGGCGCCGGAAAAACCACCATGGTCCGTGGCATCGCAGGCGGTCTCGGCATGCCACCTGATGCTGTCAGCAGCCCCACCTTCGTATTGGTGCATGAATATCGAGCCCGTCTTCCGCTGATTCACATTGATCTGTACCGATTACAAACCAGTGCAGAAGTCGAGTCGATCGGGCTCTCAGATTATTTCGCCGGCCAGAGCGTCACGGCCATAGAATGGGCCGACCGGTTTCCCGCCTTACTTCCGGAGGACCGATTGGAAGTGCGGTTGTCCCACCGGACCCCGGCCACAAGGACTGTGCAGTTGGCGGCGACAGGACCGGAATCGCGTTCGTTGCTGACCCGCATCAAACACGCCTCGCGGCCGGTCCGCCGGACGGCCCTTTCGAAAGAACCAAAGGCCACCGGCGGAAAGAAGGCTGCGACTCGATGATTCGGTTGATTTTAGTTGGCATTCTTTTGCTGCTCTCGTTGGCGTTTTTTCTTCAAAACCAGGAACAAGAGGTCAGCCTTCGGTATTTCTTTGGTTTGCTGGAGGCCTCGACGCCTGTGTACAAGCCCATCATGGCCGGCTTCGTCGTTGGGCTGTTGGTCTCGGCCATTTTGCTGTTTCCTCCCTGGGTGCGTGGCCGCATCGAACTGCGGCGAAAAACCAAAGCGCTTCAAGAGGCTCAAGTAGATCTTGAGCGCCTTCGCCAGTCCTTCGAGAAGGTGTCCGACCGCCCCGCGCCGTCAGGGCCCTTACGGGACCATACCGATGACTGAGCAGGACACCAGCCCCCTCATGCGACAATATCGGGACATTAAGCGGGGCTATCCGCAGGCTATCCTATTGTTTCGCGTCGGAGACTTTTATGAAATGTTCTACGAAGATGCACAGGTCGCTTCGCGACTCCTTTCTATCGCACTCACATCCCGCGATAAGCACAGCCCCGATCCGGTTCCCCTCTGTGGATTCCCCCATCACGCAGGGACCGGGTATATCGCCAAATTGCTCAAGGCGGGGCGGACCGTAGCGCTCTGCGAACAAGTCGAGGATCCCAAGTCCGCCAAGGGGTTGGTGCGTCGTGAGGTGGTACGTCTCTACACGCCCGGCACCCTCGTCGATACGGAACTGCTTTCGCCGGTCGAATCAAGCTATCTTGCGGCGCTGTCCCTCCATCGGGTATCGGGGCAGCCCCCGCTCGTCGGCCTTGCGGCGCTTGAAGTCTCCACAGGCGAGTTCTGGGTAACTGAGTTTCACGGGCCGCAAGCGGCGGCGCTTGCGCTGGACGAGCTGGCGCGGCTTGATCCACGAGAAGTGTTATTCCCGGCAGGACTGGACCCTGACACGGCGGCCCGACTCGATCAGATCAAGGGAGCGCGTCTATGCGAACGTCCGGCGGCTTCGTTCGATCGCCGCCAGGGCGCCAGGTCACTGCTGGACCAATTCCGTGTCCAATCGCTTGATTCGTTCGGGTGCGCGACTTTGACCGGCGGACTGGAAGCAGCCGGTGCGGTGTTGCATTACTTCCGTGAAACCCAACCGGCTGCTCCACTGGACCATATTCGCCGAATCACGGTTCGCCGGAACCATGAGGCCATGCATCTGGACGCCGCCACCATTCGCAACTTGGAAATCCTCAAGCCGATGGTCTCCGGAGACGGCGCGCAGGACTCGCGTAGTACCGCTCTTGCGGCCGTGCTGGACCGCACGGTCACAGCCATGGGCAGCCGTCTGTTGCGGCAGTGGTTGGTCAGGCCCTTGATTCAATGCGGCCCCATCCGAGCCAGGCTGGATACGGTGGGAGAACTGAAGGATCGGTTGGAGGAGCGTGTGGCCTTGCGCACCGCGTTGCGTCAGGTACAAGATATCGCGCGGCTCGGCAGCCGTATTGTGCTGGGCTATGCAGGTCCCCGTGAACTCCTCGCCTTGAAACAATCCCTTGCTGTGTTGCCGGAAATTGCTTCCCTGCTTGCGACGTTGCAGAGTTCGTTGGTCGTCGAGGCCCTCGCATCGTGGGATGACGGCCGTGATCTGCACGACATGATTGAATGCGCCATTCACCCCGAGCCTCCTCCGACCGTTCGCGATGGGAACCTCGTCAGGGATGGCTACCACGCCGGCATCGATGAGCTGCGCAAGGCGAGCAAGGAAGGGAAGCAGTGGATCGCTGGGATTGAACGCAACGAGCGCGAACGCACCGGCATTGAGTCGTTGAAAGTCCGATACAACCAGGTGTTCGGCTATTTCATCGAAGTGACGAAGGCCAATCTCGGCCGCGTGCCATCCGACTACATCCGTACACAAACCCTTGTCAATGCCGAGCGGTTCATGACTCCCGAACTGAAGGCGCTCGAAGAACGGGTGATGGGCGCAGAGGCCAGGCTGTTGGCGCTCGAACAGGACATCTTCGTTCAGCTTCGCGGGCGCTTGGCTGAGGAAGCGCATCGTTTGGATGTTATGGCGAACACCCTTTCGCTGGTCGATGTCTTAGCCGGTCTCGCCGAGACCGCGGCATTGAATCGTTATGCAAGGCCTGACGTGAATGAGGGCGGCAACATCGCCATCCGCGACGGACGCCATCCCGTGGTCGAACAGCTCCGTGACGACAGGTCGTTCGTGCCGAACGATACGGTCTTGGATCTCGACAGCAACCGCCTGCTGATCTTAACCGGGCCGAATATGGCAGGCAAGAGCACCTACCTTCGGCAGGTGGCGTTGATCGTACTCATGGCCCAAATCGGTAGTTTTGTCCCGGCGGCCGGCGCGCAGATCGGACTGGTGGACCGCATCTTTACCCGCGTGGGCGCTTCGGACAATCTAGCCGGCGGGCTCAGTACCTTTATGGTGGAGATGGTGGAAACCGCGAACATTCTCAACAGTGCCTCCCAGCGGAGCCTGATTTTGTTGGACGAAATCGGGCGTGGCACCAGCACGTACGATGGACTCAGTATCGCATGGGCCGTGGCAGAGCACATTCATGACCGAATGCGTCTGGGCGCGCGCACCCTGTTCGCCACGCACTACCACGAGATGGCGCAACTGGAGTGCCAGCGGGAAGGGATCAAAAACTATCGGGTCGCAGTCCAGGAGCGCGACGGGGAGGTCGTCTTTCTCCGTAAGATTGTCGCGGGGGGCGCCGATCGAAGCTACGGCATTCACGTCGCCAAACTTGCGGGACTCCCCGGATGTGTGATCGAACGGGCGCAAACGGTCCTGGCCCAGTTGGAGCGGCCGGAGTCTGCCATCCCAGGATCCGTCCAGGAACAACCCGACCAGTCGGCTGCGCCTTTACCTCAGCCCCATCCCATGATCGAAGAGATCAAACAGATCGACCTGTTTTCCATGACCCCGCTCGATGCGCTCAACCGCCTAGCCGAACTACAGCGCATGGTGCATCCGGGTGACGGCCGCCATGAAAAAGAAAAGGCGGCCACCCACAGTCAGGAGTGACCGCCTTCAGATCGACTCGACAGGTGAATCAATGCGCTTGGTTGTACTTCGCTGTCGCTGGAATCAAGCCGCCGATGGTTTTTCCGCCTGGGATCATGACATCATACTGCATGCCGACGTTAGACCCATCAGGAGTAACCTTTGACGTGTTGAGTTCGCGCTTTGCCTCCGCGCAGGCTGCATCGTTCTCGCTCTTTCCCACACATTCCTTGAACTGAAGCGCGGAAATGCTAAGGGGTTTGCCGATGGTCCCGGCCACCTCAGGAAGTTTCTTGACGGAAGAAATCACCCGGTGATTCTGTTCGGTTTCTGTCGCGACAAACTCAATCAAATCCGTCGTGCTGCCAGGAGGCACTTCTTTCGCCGCAGCCGGTCCTGCATGCGGGCGCCCCATCTTCTTCAATTCGTTCCACGCGCTCTTATCCGCATAGAACTTCAACGTCTTGCCTGGATGGACCTTCTGCCAAAACAATCCACTTTCAGCCTGGCCGCCATACACAGATACGGCGATCCAGACCGCTTCATCGTAGGGGTCGAGCACGATCACGCGGCCCTGAATCGTGGTGGGTTTGCTCATGTCCCCCCACTCAAACCGCTCTTGGAATGATTCGATCGCCAATGCCGTGGCCGCCATGCCGGCGACCAACGCCAGGGCCGCCACTGCGGCTACGCCTTGTTTCTGCAGGGTCATCATCACGTCCTCCTTCAACGATATGCGAGGATGGAATAATTGGCTCGCGCCTACTCCTTAATCACCTTGAAACCGGTGATCGTCCGTCCGTCCAAAGTCACTTCCATGGCCACAAGTTCCTGTGACGCCTTGATGATTCGATCCATCAGGGCCTTATCCTTCACAGCTAACCGTACCGTCGTGGCTGCGTGGTACCAGCCGGAATAGGCGTTGTTCTTTTCGATGCCGCCTGAAAACCCCCATGCGCAGCAGCTCAATAACGGATCTGGCGGCTTCACGTCGAGCATCGTCGACGACCGCCCAGCCGGGGTGCCGGACGCCGGTTCTCCGGTATTCCAATATTGAATTCCGAACAGCAGCTCTCCGTCCGGATTATCTGCCCATTGCGACCACACGCGGCCTTGGAGCGTCTTTGCAGCAGCTTCGGCCTTGAGTGGCTTTCCGCCGACGACCGCATCGGCAAGACCGAGCTTTTCGATCGCACCGGCAGCCAAGGCAGATCCGGCCGCCAGCAAGCCGACGGCCGAGAACAGCGCGACGGCGGCTAGAACGACTTTCTTTTTCATACCTCGTCCCTCCTTCGTACAGAGTTTTTGACAAAGCCCGCAATTTCTTGAACAGCGATCATTCTCGACACATGGCAGGTTCGATAACACCGACTG
>JAOUEB010000119.1 GCA_029858925.1 Nitrospira sp. | reverse complement strand
CTTGGTGTCGTCCACCTGTCAAATCGACGGGCGCTGTGACCACGTCGTGGTCACCGGCGGGGGACCCGGTATCATGGAAGCCGCCAACCGTGGGGCGGCGGACGTCAATGCCAAATCGATCGGTCTCAACATTACCTTGCCCCATGAGCAACATCCAAACCCCTACATCACACCGGCGCTCAATTTTCAATTCCGCTATTTTGCCATCCGCAAAATGCACTTCTTGATCCGTGCGAAGGCTTTGGTCGCCTTTCCCGGTGGATTTGGCACCCTCGACGAACTATTCGAAACCTTGACGCTTCTCCAAACCGGTAAAACCGACCATGTCTTGGTGGTGTTGGTCGGGCGTGAGTTTTGGGAACGCTTGATCAATTGGCAATGGCTCGTGGACCATGGGCTTATCGCACAGCAAGACTTGGGTTTGTTCCACTATGCCGAAACGGCCCAGGAAGCCTGGGACCTCATCGGGCGGCACAACGGAGGGTCACCGGCATGAAACTCTCTTTTTACGGCGCCGCTCGATCGGTCACGGGAAGTCGGCATATGCTGGACATGCCGGGGTTCCGGCTCTTGTTCGATTGCGGAATGTTTCAGGGGCGGAGAGAAGAAGCTGCTCAGCAAAACCGAGACTTGGGCTTCGATCCAAAATCGGTTAGTGCCGTCTTACTCTCCCATGCCCATATCGACCATTCAGGCGCCCTGCCGGTCTTGCCGCAACATGGTTTCTCCGGCAAGGTCTATGTCACAAGAGCGACGGCCGACTTAGCCGGGATTATGCTGGAAGATTCGGCTCGCATCCAGCAGAACGATTGCCGCTATGTGAACAAGAAGGAAAAGCGAGGCAGAACAACCTGCATTCGTCCCATCTACAACAGTGACGATGTCCGCAAGATTCTGAAGCGTTTCGAAGGCGAACGGTATGGCAATCAGATCAACATCGCGCCGCGGGTGACGGCCTCGTTTCACGACGCCGGCCACATCTTAGGCTCCGCCGCCATCCGAGTGAAATACAAGGCGAGAGGCAATACCACCACGGTGCTCTTCAGCGGCGATCTTGGCCGCTCCGAGATGCCCATTTTACGCGATCCAGAGCCGCCTCCCCCCTGCGACGTGCTGATCCTTGAGTCCACCTATGGGGACCGATTACATGAGCGGGCCGGAGAGGAGATGAAGCAGAAGGCGCAGGAGCTGATCGCCCATGCGAAAACCCACAAGAGCAAAATCATCGTCCCAGCCTTTGCCGTGGGCCGCACGCAGGAACTGGTCATGCGGATCAAACAGCTCGTCGGCGAGGGCCGTGTCGATCCCATTCCCATCTACATCGACTCTCCCTTGGCAGGCAAAGCTACGGAAGTCTTTCGCCGCCATCCGGAGTGTTACGACGAAGAAACGTTGAAGACCTTCACCGCAGACCGAGATCCCTTTGCCTCCCGTTACATCCACTTTGTGTCGTCCCCGGAAGACAGCAAGCGCCTCAACATGATGAAAGGGCCTTGTGTCATCATCTCATCCTCCGGTATGTGCGAGGGTGGGCGCGTCGTCCATCACCTAAAACATGCCATTCAAGACGAAGCCAACATCATCGTGTTCGTCGGATTTCAGGCTGAGCATACGCTGGGGCGGAAGCTGGTCGAGGGCTGGGACGTGGTGCCGATCTTCGGCGTCCCGACGCAGCGGCGGGCCCAGATCGTCAAGTTCAATGGCCTCTCGGCTCATGCCGACCGCAACGACCTCCTCGCCTACGTCAGGGCCATCAACCCGCTGCCAAGCAAGATCTTCATCGTGCATGGCGAAGAGAAGCAGGCGCTGTCGCTGGGCGCAGCCATCCAAGCGGAGCATCCGAACATCGAGGTCCAAATTCCACATCGAGGCAGCAGTCATGAGGTCTAGCCTGCTAGGCATAGCCGTCACTGCGCGACAAAATTCTCATCTCGCCATTGCCCTCCGTTCCTGTTTGACGATCGTTCTTCTAGGCAACCTGTCGGCCCATGCAGCCGAACCGATTCTCGATCGGCAACGGGCTCGCGACCTTGGGATCGTTATTGGGCGTCACCAGACTGGTCCGCTCAACGCCATCACAGATGTGGGCGGAGTAAGGATCGGGCACCGGACATTGATCCAAGGGGAAGGTCCATTGAAGCCAGGAGTCGGGCCTGTGCGGACCGGCGTGACCATTATCAGCCCGCGCGACGATGTGTGGCACCAGAAGGTGTCGGCCGGCGCTTTCGTGCTCAATGGCACGGGGGAGATGACCGGTCTCGCCTGGGTGGCTGAGTCTGGATTCCTGGAATATCCAATTGCCCTCACAAACACGCTCAACGTGCCGCGTGTGGCCAACGGCGTCATCACGTGGATGATCACACAGTATCCGGAGATCGGTATTTCCGACGACACGCTCACGCCGATTGTCGGGGAATGCGATGATGGGCGATTGAACGATATTCAGGGGCGGCATGTCTCGGAGCAGGACGTCATCAGCGCGATTGAGGGCGCATCCGGCGGGCCGGTGGCGGAAGGGTCGGTGGGAGCCGGGACCGGAATGGTCGCATATGGATTCAAAGGCGGAATCGGCACCTCCTCGCGACGACTGTTGGATAAGGAGGGCGGCTACATAGTTGGAGTGTTGGTCAATGCCAACCATGGTCGACGGCACGAACTGATGATACAAGGAGCTCCGGTCGGCCGCCTTTATGAACCATCGCAAACACACACACAGATTCCTTCGCCGGGCCAAAGTGAAGGATCGATCATCGTCGTGATTGCCACCGATGCCCCCCTCGACGGCAGACAGTTGACCAGGTTGGCCAAGCGCGCCGCACTCGGTTTGGCCCGCACCGGGTCGACTGCCAGGCACGGGAGCGGTGATTTCATGTTGGCATTTTCGACAGCGAATATCATACCGCATTATCCCAAAGAGCCGACGTACAGCCTCACCCATTTGGCCGATACGCATCTCAATCCACTGATTGAGGCGACCGTCGAAGCCACCGAAGAAGCGATCCTCAACGCTCTGACCATGGCCACAACCGTCGTAGGCCGAGATGGCTACCGTGCCGAGGCAATTGATCTCGGTCGTGTGAAAGCGGTGTTGTCCGGCTCGCTTCGGAACTAATCGCTCGGTTCACGCGGTGAGTGAAACTTCAACCAGTGTATGCCGCTTGCAATTTCGACCGCCCTCTCGTTATTCTTCCGCCAGTTCAAGGGGAGAATGCTGGGATGAGCGAGTATCAAATCGGCGGGGGATTGCAACTGCTGACGGCGGTGCAGAAGACCGAGGCCTTTGGGGAGTTTCTGAAGACCCGTATGGTGCAGGCGCTTGAGACCGAGGACCCGACGGAGCTCCACTATCTTCTCGCGCAAGTCGACGACTATCATTCATATCTCTGGCGGTACTACAAGAAATTGGCACAGACTCGGCCTCAACGCATGGACCCAGGCGTCTGACATCCTCGTCAATCTCTACGCGCGCGCATGCCCAGCCCTTCATTCCCATCGAAACCGCAAACCGCCGCATTACGCTTTGCGTCGGCGTTGTCCAAAAGATCGGATACGGAGGCGGCGGCTCGCGATCTTGCCGATGAGATCAGAGCCAAACTCGATCGTGCATCAATCGATCTCGCCTGCCTGTTTTTTTCAGCCCATCATGCCTCCCAGGCCGGTCTCTTGACGGCCATGATCCATCAATCGCTTCGGCCGAGAATCATGGTCGGGTGCAGCGGGGAGGGAGTGATTGCCGGCGCAGAGGAATTAGAAACAGCTCCGGCTGTCACACTCTGGGCGGCATCGTTGCCCGATGTGAGCCTGGAGGCGATTCAATCGTCGTTCTCGCCCACACAGGACCAGTTTCGGCTGTCCGGTTGGCCTGAACCGGATGTGGGCAATTCCACCTTTCTCTTGTTCGCCGATCCCTTCACCACCCCTATGCGAGAAGTTCTTGGGCTCCTCGATGAACGGTATCCGGGCGCCAAAGCCATTGGTGGATTGGCCGGGGGGGGCCAGGGCGATGGGCAGAATCGATTGGTGTTTCATGGCGAAGCTCTGACGGGCGGATTGGTGGGGGTCCGTCTATCCGGCCCTGTGGACGTTCGCCCGGTTATCTCGCAAGGTTGCCGGTTGGTCGGGGAACGGTTCGTCGTCACAAAAGCCGAGCACAATCTCATTCATGAGATTGGAGGCGTTCCGGCGCTGGAGCGATTGCAGGCGATTTTTGAGTCATTGCCGGAAGAAGACCGGCGTCATGCCCATCGGGCCTTACATCTCGGCATTGCCATTGATGAGCATCGCCATCGTTTCGAGCGCGGAGATTTTCTTGTCCGGAATCTCGTCGGGGCCGATCAAACAACCGGATCGGTGGCAGTCGGCGATGTCGTGCAGGAAGGGCAAACCGTCCAGTTTCAACTTCGAGACGCCAGATCGGCTAGCGAGGACGTGAACGTTCTGCTGGCCACCGACCGGGCGGCGCATCGCCGCCCACCGCTTGGCGCCCTCATGTTCAGCTGCTGTGGCCGTGGGCGGGGCTTGTTCGGGATACCCAATCACGATGCAGTCGCCCTGGCGGATCGGTTAGGCTCAATACCTGTCGCAGGATTTTTTGCGCAGGGTGAAATTGGACCGGTCGGAGGCCGGAACTTCTTGCATGGCTATACGGCCTGCATGGCGCTCTTTGCCGAGAAGGATTCTGCGAAAGTCACGATATAAGAAGTGGCATCATGTGCAACGCCGTTCGATGCGGCATAAGGAGGACGTATGAGACGCCGAGTCACCCTAGGCATCATCATGACGTTGGTTTTCACACCACTATTCGGATGGGGAGGCACCATGACTGCGAACGAGAAGGGCTCGAACGCCGGGGAGACGGTCACTGCGTCCGGGCTTAAATATGTCGATCAGGCAGTCGGGACGGGCGATGTCGCCGTCGCCGGCAAGACAGTGAGCGTCCACTACACGGGGTGGCTGGAGAATGGAAAGAAATTCGACAGTTCCGTGGATCGCGGACAGCCGTTTTCCTTTCCGCTTGGGGCGGGACAGGTCATCAAGGGATGGGATGAAGGGGTTCAAGGCATGAAAGTCGGCGGCAAACGGAAGCTGACGATTCCCTCAGACCTTGGCTATGGCTCCCGCGGGGCCGGTGGAGTGATTCCGCCGAACGCCACATTGATTTTCGACGTCGAGTTACTCGGAATACGTTAACAGGCTCCAAGCTAACAAGCTGACAGGTCCGATCCCAACACTTTTTTACGCCTTCCAGCTTGCAAGCTTGTCAGCATGAGTTCTTATGAAACAGACTCCGCTCATCGCTCAGCATCGCGAGGCCGCCGCCAAACTCGTCGACTTTTCCGGATGGGAAATGCCCATCCAATACAGTGGAGTAGTCGATGAGTACGAGACGGTCCGAACCAAGGCCGGGCTGTTCGATGTGAGTCACATGGGCCGTATCGAAGTCAGCGGGGCAGGCGCCCTGGTCTTCCTGCAAACGATCACCACCAA
>JAOUEB010000118.1 GCA_029858925.1 Nitrospira sp. | reverse complement strand
CGTCTGAAGCAGCAACGTGGTCTTGCCAATCCCGGGATCGCCGCCGATCAAGATGACGGAGCCTGGGATGACGCCCCCGCCCAGTACTCGATCGAATTCACTGATGCGCGTGAGCCGGCGGTCCTCACCCACCACTTCGATCTCGCCGATCGGCGTGGCCTGCGCTTGAGCGGTCTTCATCGCCACGGGGCGCCCCTTGCCGGTGGCCGCCTGCCGCTCTTCTTTCATCGTGTTCCAGCCGCCGCAGTCAGAGCAGCGACCGAGCCATCGGAGCGATTGATGGCCGCAGGATTGGCAGGAAAAACTGGTCTTGGCTTTCAACGGAATCGCCTTATGAGAAGTGTCAACAAGGATTGAACACGCCTATCTTAATGGATGCGCAGAAGGAATAAAAGGAGGACGGACTTCAGTCATTGAAGATTAAGAGCGTATGGCCGGTGGCATATGGCGCGGAATCAGATCAGAGCATGGGTTTGTCTTTGATTCGTTCTCCGATTTCGTGCCATAAGCTATGCGCCATCGGCTCTTTCGAGCGAATGACCATCGGGTCCTACCAGGCATAGGCTTCCGGAGCCGGTCCCCCTGGTCCCGGAAAGATCGCGTCCAATCGCGTGAGCTGGTCGGCGCTCAACGTCAGCGCCAAGGCCCGCATGGCGCCGTTCAATTGGTCCATCGTGCGGGGGCCGATGATGGGCGCCGTCACCGCCGGTTGATGAAGCAGCCACGCCAGCGCCACATCGGCAGGCTGTTCGCCCAGGTTCTGACAGAACCCCTCATAGGCTTCGAGCTTCGGGCGATACCTTTCTATTCCCTTCTTCAGATCCTCGTCCGCCCGCCGTCCGACCGTCGCCGGCTTCAGCGCCCCTGCCAGGAGCCCACGCGCCAGCGGGCTCCAGGGAATCAGACCGATACCGTAGGCTTTGCAGGCCGGAATTACCTCCAGCTCAACCGTTCGCTCGACCAGGTTATATAGGCTCTGCTCGGAGATCAGTCCAAGAAAGTGGCGGCTCCTGGCCAGCTCTTGCGCCTGGGCCAGATGCCAACCGGCGAAATTGCTGCTGCCGACATAGAGGACCTTTCCCTCCCGGACCAACTGCTCCATTGCCTGCCAGATTTCCTCCCACGGCGACTCCCGATCGATATGATGCATCTGATAGAGATCGAGGTGGTCGGCGCCCAACCGCCGCAAACTCTCCTCGCAAGCTCGTTTGATGTGCAGGGCCGAGAGCCGCGATTGATTCGGCCAGTCGCCCATGCGACCGAAGACTTTCGTCGCCAGTACGACCTTCTCACGCCGCCCGCCTCCCTGCGCAAGCCAGCGCCCGACGATCTGCTCGGTCCACCCTTCCCCGACCTTCCAGCCATAGACATCAGCCGTGTCGAAAAAATTGAGGCCGAGTTCCAGCGCCCGATCCATGATCGCGAAGCTGTCGGCCTCGCTCGTCTCCGGTCCGAAGTTCATCGTGCCAAGACAAAGCCGGCTGACCTTCACGCCTGAGCGGCCAAGATGGACGTATTGCATGAATCTCTTATAGTGCGCGATGCCCCGTCTTGTCGAGGGCACTGGTCTCGGTGAGACAAGAGCCTATAGCTGATGGCTGATAGCACGTGATCAGAGCATGAACTTGCTTCAATTCATTCTCCGGTCTCGTGCCATCAGCCATACGTGATTAGCTCTTTCGAGCGAATCACGCTTCACGAGATACCAGCGACTGGGAAATCTAGCTTGCCAACTGTTGTTGCGCCTGCGCAATCGCCTTCAGCAGCGCATTCCGCTCCTGAGTCGATTTCTTAACTGGCGGCACAGCCGCCACAAACCGTTCCGCCGCTGCCGTCAACGCCTGCAGCACTTCCGTCATGCTCTCCTGCGCAGTGACCTGCGACGACGAAGTTTCCCTCGCCAGTGCGCGCCTTCTCCGAGGCCCCACATACATCTGCGGAGCGATGGGGTTATCTTTTTCTAATTCCGGCCGCCGAAATACCGCCATGATCCCCTCCTAATCATCAAATAATTATGAATGAGTTCTCCGATGTACTCAATCTGTGACGACAATGGACGGTCGCTGATTATGTGGCACACAGACACGGACAAATTTTAAATGGATACGGTGCAGCGGAAACTTGCCCGGTTTAAAACGACATCACGCCACATCATGGGAAGCGGTTCACGATGATCAGGGCACCCTTGATTCGGATACGGGCGCTGATGGCGTCCGTCCCGCGTCCAGCAAGATGGCCACGAGCATGTCGCTCATGACGTTCACGCCGGAGCGGGCGCGGGCGATGATCCAATCGACGGTCATGATGAGCGGGATAGATGCCAGGATCACTTCATCCGGCAGACCCGCGGCGGTGAGAACAAGCGGCATGATGATCATCCCGGCTTCGGGAATCCCGGCCACCCCGGCCCCCGCGATGATAGACGCGGCGACGATGACGAGCTGTGTGCCGACAGTCAGGTCGAAGCCCAGTGCCTGGGCGAGAAACAACGCAGCCATGGCTTCGTAGAGGGTGATGCCGTCGTTGTTAAGGTTGGTTCCGACACAGGCAGCAAGGCGCGACGATTGCGCAGACACATTCATCCGTTCAAGACATCGGAGCGTGACAGGCACAGTCGCGAGGCTGCTGTTACAGGAGAGTGCGGTCATGATTGCGTCGGCCCCCTGCCCCACGTAGACCTTGGGCGACTTCTTTCCAATGAACCAGGCTATGAGCGGATAATAGATGAGCGAATGGATAGCGAGTCCGAGCAACATGGCCACGAGAAAAATCCACAGCACCGAGAAGACGCCCAGACCTGATTTGCCGACCACCTGTGCGACGACGCCGAAGACGGCGACGGGGACGATCAGGATGATCCAACCGAGAATCTTGACCAGCCATTCATACATGCGCTGGATGGCCCACACGACTCGGTCAATCACCCTTCCCGCTGGCGCCGACCTATTATGCATCGTGCGCACGATGGCGCCAATGACGAGGGCGAGAAGAACCACCCCGATGATGTTGTGGCTGGAAAATGGCTCCGCGATGGTGCGGGGAATATAGGCCGCGAGATCTTGTAGCGGATGATCGGACGGTGTGAAGGTCGCCGCAGTTTTTGTTCCCGGCACGATATGGAGCAGGTCATCCACCTTGCCGTACCACTGGAGGCCCGGCTGCCAGCTGTTCATAATGCCGAGGCCGAGGGTCATCGCAACCGTGACATTCACAAGACAGATGGCCAGCAACTTGCCCCCCTGGCGCAAGGGTATCGTGGTTCTGATCAGGGCATCGATGATCGCGAAAAAGATGAGTGGAATGGCGAGGGTCTTGAGGATGGAGACGACAAACAGGCCAAGTTTCCCCAACTGCTCATTGCGCAAGCCGCCGAGATATGCCTCCTGCCCGAACAACACACCGAGAAACGCGCCCCCAGCCACAGCGATAAGCACTTGCTGATAAAGCGGCAAGACGATTCTACCTGTACGGTTGTTCGCCAGCTCCTCGTTGGATCCCATTCGCTTTAACTACTCCTAGCACATCTGGCAGTTACGTAATCAATCTCAAGTTAAAGATAAGATTTAAGCGCGAGGAAAGATGCCGGTCATCGGCAGGGTCCTTTACGTGGGGATATCTCTGGTCCCGTCGTAAGAGGTACGGGACTGGAACGAGAACTTCACCATGTCGCCGTCCTTAATCGGCGAATCTTCCGAGCCGATTCGCTTGTTGACCGTGATCAGCGCCTCCCCATCGGTAAGAAAACGGCGCAGTCCACCGAGCTGGTCCGGGTTCGCCTCGATCAGCCGTTTTACCGTCGTCGGCTCCGTCACGCGGACTTCGATCTCACTCTCTCCGACCGCGTCACGCAATGTGTTACCGAGCACCAGAATGGTCACCATGAAGATTTCGTTCCTCGTTGTTCGTATCTCGTATCTCGCCAAGCGTATTGCGCACCAAAGCGATCTGTCGTTCGCGATCGTTCTTCCGGCTTCACCCTCAACGAGATACGCTTCACGAATGACGCTTCACGTTTTCTTGCTGGAGGTCAGCCGCTTCGCAGGCCTCATGCAGCAGCTGCGCGACATGTTTGACTTCCACCCGATCTCCCAGTCCGTTCCTCAATTGAATCATGCAGGCAGGACAACTCGTGGCCACCACGTCCGCGCCTGCCTGCTCGACCGCGCGCGCCTTCCGCTCAAAGATCTTCTGAGACGTCTCATAATCCTTCACAATGAAGGTCCCTGCTCCACCGGCGCAGCGATCGGCATCCGGCATTTCAGTAAAATTGACACCCGGCAATGACGACAAGACCTTGCGCGGCTCCTTCGTCACACCGGCGGCCCGCAAATGACACGACGAATGATAGGTCACGCATTTGGTTCTTCCGGCGGCCCGTGCCATCGGAGGATGCTGCGGCGACTGCGCGGCAAACTCAGTAATATGCACGACCTTCTTGGCTAATTCTGTCGCCTGCCGGCGTTCCGCACCGTCCTCAAACAACGCGGGGTAGTCCTTGAGCATCAGCGTGCAGGACGCGCAGCCGGTCACGATCGTCTCATAGGGCGCCAAGGACTTCAGATTGAACCGGGCACTCTCCCGCGCCAGCTCTTGATGCCCGTAGGTTTGAATCGGCGTCCCGGAGCAGCGCTGAAGAGGCAGATCCGGCTCAATCCCGTATTTCCGCAACACGCCGATCACGGCATCCCCGACACCGTCATCAAAATAGTTCGCGGCACAACCATGAAAGTAGGCCACTCCGTTCGGCTGTGGTCGGCGCGTATCGGTCGGGATCAATCCCGCATAGCGCTGGCGTAAATGCCTGGTGGCCAGTTTCGGCAACACCAGGTCGTGCGGCAATCGAGCCGTCGTGGCCAGCGCTCTCATTAGAGGTCTGGTGACTTGCTCGATGATCCGCCTGAGCCATGGACGATCCCAGTGCCGCTGAGTCTTTCCCGCCCACCGCAACAACAAATCAAACCAGTTCCCTCCCGCCTGAAGTCTGAAGATCCAGCCGGCTAGGCGATTGGGATGCTCAGCCCGCTTTTTCAAGATAAGATCGGACACGTCCACACCGGCCGGGCAAATCGTCCGGCAGGATTTGCAATTCAGACAGGCTTCCACGACTCGCTTGGAATTCAGGTAACTGTAGTCCTTCGCCGTCACGATCTCAAACCAGCCCCGAGCACTCATGTCTTCCGACTGGAACACATCATAGACCGGGCAGACCGAATTGCACTTCGCGCAGGTGGCGCAGGACTTGGAGAGCCTGGTGTAGTCGATGTGATCCGTGAACGGCCGGTCGCTGATCTTGATGCCAGGATTCATGATATTGTCCGGATCGAAGATCTTCTTCACTTGAACGAAGAGGCCGTAGAGCTCCTCCCCAAACATCTTCTTCACATACTCGGCCCGGATTCGCCCATCGCCATGCTCTCCACAAATCGATCCACCGAAGCGATCTAAGACCGCCGAATGAATCTCATGGTATCCTTGAACCATCTTCTCAAAGTC
>JAOUEB010000117.1 GCA_029858925.1 Nitrospira sp. | reverse complement strand
TCTCCCGACATGGATACGGGTCTGACACTCAGATACAAGAATCCCAAAGAAATCGGAAGCGACCGCATCGTCAACGCGGCCGCCGCCCATCATAAATTCCCGCGGGACCTTATCATCGTCGATTTCGGCACGGCGACAACCTTTTGCGCCGTCACCAAAGCCGGGGAATATCTGGGTGGCGTCATCGCCCCTGGCCTAGGCATTTCAGCGGAAGCGTTGTTCACTCGTGCTGCCAAATTGAGCAAAGTCGAGCTGACGCGTCCGAAAACCGTCATTGGAACCGATACAGCCGGCAGCATCCAATCAGGGCTCCTCTTCGGCTATGCAGGACTGGTGGATGCCCTTGTCCGGCGAATGGAGCAGGAGCTGGGACGTCCCTGCTATGTCATTGCAACAGGAGGGTTGGCGTCGGCAGTCGCTCCAGAAACATCGTCGATTCGCAACGTGGAACCATTGCTGACCTTGGAGGGGCTCGAACTCCTCTATCGAAGAGCTCAGGGCATGGCCTCGAAGAAGTAGTGCGCCCGCTTCACGCTCAATTATTTTCCCCTCTTCCTCGCTCGCCCATTCACGAACAAATGAGGTTCGCTCCTTCTCCATGTATACTGTGCGCTACGAATTGAGGCGCGATGCTGATTGCACGAAGCGATTCGTGCGACGCTAGGAGGCATCTTGCAGGAATTAGCCCCAAATCCGCGTCTCTGAACGACTATTTCGACTCAGCCCCTGTCGCACTTGCTTTTTTCTCAATCGACGCTACAGTTACTCCATCAGACATACCAACCCAGGGATATGAGCAATTCACTTCCCTCTTCTGTTTTATAGCCTGCAGGATGCTGGTGCGGAGGTAGGGTTATGAGGATTGTGAAGGCTCGGGATGAGCAAAGTGTCGACTATTCTCCCCCCCAACTAGCCCAGGACGCTATTCCTATCTCGCCGTCCGCACGGGGGGAAAAGGCGAAAGATGTCAGCGCTTTTATCGGGAAAGACGTTCACTTCAAGGGCACCATCACCCACGAGGGAACTATACGGATTGATGGATCTTTAGAGGGTGCAATTCACACGGACGGCATAATCTTGGTCAGCGAGGGAGCCGAAATGAAGGCAACCGTGACCGCGGGAACCATCGTGTGCAAGGGAAAGATCACCGGAGACATCTGCGCCAAGGAAAAGTTCATCATGCAGGCACCCTCCGTTGTCATCGGACACGTGCGCACGCCCAAGTTGTCAATCGAGGAAGGCGCCCTTCTCGACGGCACCCTGGAGATGAGTCAAAACTCTCGTGACGCGAACCGAGAACCGGCGCTCCGAGACATGCGTTCCTCGGACCAATTTGAAGTCGGAAGAATGAACATCTAACGGTCTGTTAGGTCCAGGCGTCACCCATCGCTTCAGGAGCCCGTCCTGTCACGCCTAAACAGATACGACAGCGTCGGCCGTACGGCACTGCGAAAGGAACGTGAAAACTTATGTGGGGAACCCGTGAAAAAACCGCTGAAGCCGCAATCGACAATGATAGTTTTACGTTCTTTGGGAAGGGGGCCCACTTCATGGGAGTCGTCACGTGCGACGGGGGCGTCCGCATTGACGGGCGGGTTGAGGGCGAAGTGCGCATTACGGGCGCTTTGATCGTGGGAGAACAAGGGATAATCAAAGGCATGGTTTCAGCGGGAACCGTAACAGTAAGCGGAAAGATAACCGGAACCGTGACGGCTGCTCACAATATTCAAATCCTCACTGCGGGCGCGCTCATCGGAGACGTTCACACTCCGGCCATTACCATCCAAGACGGAGCCTACTTCCATGGCATGTGTCATATGGACGCCAATAAATGGGGCGATGAGCAACCGTTGCCCCATTCAAACATCCATGATATGACTCCGTATCGAGTAGGAATTCGATCGTCGGCCATCTAGCCCTAGGAGCTCCTCGTACACCCACCGCCTCGGCTGCAACTGGGCCGCCACAATCCCCAACCGCAGATCATCAATCCAGATGCGTGTTTGTGTGGCATCGCGACACATCAATGATGTGCGCCCTGTCCTCCTCGTCATTTCGGACTTGACCCGGAATCCAGTTGTGTCCTAGATTCCCGCTTTCGCGGGAATGACACATTACGCGGTGCCGAACGCCGCTACGTATAAAATCGCGTGGCAACCCTACCGCATTATTTTTGAGGGCATTTCTTTCACTCCTGTTGACTTCTGATCTCCTATGGATATCTGCTGCTCTGTAAAGGTATCGACATGAACCAAGAACAGGACAATTCAGAGGAAATAGTGAACACAATCGATGACTTAAGCCCTGAGACATCCGGCAATGGAGAGTCTGCCGCTACTGGCCCAGATCCCCTTCTCCCAGACGTACAGCAGGCACTCGTTCAGAAAGCAGAAGAGGTGAAGGCCCTGAACGATAAGTATCTGCGACTGGCCGCCGAGTTTGAAAACTACAAGCGGATGGCTCAGCGCGATCAGCGGGACCACATCAGATTCGGCAATGAACAGCTGCTGAAAGAGTTGTTGCCGGTCGTCGACAATATGGAGCGGGCGATCAAGGCCGCGCGCGACGACAATGGAGGAAACACGGCCCTGGTCCAGGGTGTCGATCTGACATTGAAACAACTGTCGAGCACCCTTGGAAAATTCGGCATTCAGGCGGTCGAAACGGTCGGCCAGGCGTTCGACCCGACCACCCATCAAGCCGTTTCACATGTGCCGTCCGACAGTGTTCCACGCGATCACGTGATCGATGAGTTTCAAAAGGGCTACCGGCTGCACGACCGCATTCTTCGCGCGGCAATGGTCAGTGTCTCAGCAGGGCCTGCGCAAACAGACGGACAAGATTCAACTTCGAACTAACGGATCGCTGATATCGGGAAGGAAGGAGTCCACCAATGGGTAAAGTCATCGGCATCGACCTCGGCACCACAAACTCTTGCGTCGCCATCATGAGCGGCGGGGACCCCGTCGTCATCGCCAACGCCGAAGGGAGCCGCACCACTCCTTCCGTCGTGGCCATCACCGACAAGGCTGAACGTCTCGTCGGCCAAATCGCAAAACGGCAGGCCATTACGAACCATGAAAACACCATCTTCTCAGTCAAGCGGCTCATGGGGCGCAAGTTCAAGAGCCGTGAGGTGCAGGAGGCCATGAAGCGGCTTCCCTATAAAGTGGTCGAAGCCGACAACGGCGACGCCCACGTCGAATTGCGCGGCAAACGCTACAGCCCGCCGGAAGTTTCGGCCATGATTCTGCAAAAAATGCGGCAGACCGCGGAAGACTACCTCGGCGAAAAAATCACCGAAGCCGTCGTCACCGTCCCGGCTTATTTCGACGACAGCCAGCGGCAGGCCACCAAAGACGCAGGGCAGATCGCCGGCCTGAACGTGCTCCGCATCATCAATGAGCCGACCGCGGCCTCCCTTGCGTACGGGCTCGACAAGAAGAAGGATGAACGAATCGCTGTCTACGACCTCGGCGGCGGCACCTTCGATGTGTCGGTGCTGGAAATCGGCGAAGGCGTCTTCGAAGTGAAATCCACCAACGGCGATACCTACCTTGGTGGCGACGATTTCGACCTTCGCGTCATGGATTGGCTGGTTGACGAATTCAAGAAGGACCAGGGGATCGATCTCCGGAAGGATCGCATGGCGCTGCAACGCCTCAAAGAGGCTGCGGAACGAGCCAAGATCGAACTGTCTTCGTCCCAGGAAACCGAAATCAACCTGCCCTTCGTTACAGCCGATGCAAGCGGCCCCAAGCATTTGGTGACCAAACTCACCAGGGCCAAGCTGGAACAGCTGGTGGACGATTTGATCCAACGCACCATAGAACCCTGCCGTAAGGCCATCTCCGACGCCGGCGTTACGGCAAAGGATATTCAAGAAGTCGTGTTGGTCGGCGGCATGACCCGCATGCCCAAAGTCATTCAAGTGGTCAAAGAGTTTTTTGGAAGAGAACCCCACCGGGGCGTGAATCCCGACGAAGTGGTTGCCATCGGCGCCGGCATTCAAGGCGGCGTGCTCAAGGGCGAAGTCAAGGATGTGCTGCTGCTCGACGTCACGCCGCTCTCGCTCGGAATTGAAACCCTCGGCGGCGTCTTCACCAAGCTCATCGAGCGCAACACGACCGTTCCAACGAAGAAGAGCCAGACCTTCTCGACCGCCGCGGACAACCAAACGGCTGTGACCATCAGGGTCTTCCAAGGCGAACGAGAAATGGCCAACGACAACAAGCTGCTCGGCCAATTCGACTTGGTCGGCATTCCCACGGCGCCACGGGGCATGCCGCAGATCGAGGTGTCCTTCGACATCGACGCCAACGGCATCGTCCATGTGGCGGCCAAGGATATGGCGACTCAGAAAGAGCAGTCGATCCGGATCACGGCATCGAGCGGCCTGAGCAAGGACGAGGTCGACAAACTCGTCAAGGACGCCCAGGCGCACACCGAAGACGACAAGAAGCGGCGCAAGCTCGCCGAAGCCAAGAACCAAGCCGATACTCTCGTGTATCAAACCGAAAAGAACATCACAGAGTACGGCGACAATGTGTCGGCGGATGAAAAAACACAAATTCAAGACGCCGTGGCGGCCCTGAAGAAAGCGCTCGAAGGGACGGACGCCGAGGCCATCGAGTCGGCAACACAGACGCTCACGACCGCCTCTCATAAACTGGCTGAAGCCATGTATAAGAAAGCCTCAGCAACGGCCGGCCCGCAGAGCACAGAGCCAGGGGGGAACGGCGCCGCTTCCGCCAAGACCGATGAAAAAGTCGTCGACGCGGAATTCGAAGAAGTCGACAAGGACAAGAAGTAGCATACAATACGCATCGGACAGACCGAGGGGCCCGTCATCGGGCGGCTTCGGTCTGTCTGTGTATCGTGAGCGATGGTATCCGTGATGAGCAAACGAGATTATTACGACATCCTCGGCGTCGAGAAAACCGTCTCCGATGACGAACTCAAGAAGGCCTATCGAAAGATGGCCCGCCAGCACCACCCCGACCTGCACACCGGCGATCACCAGAAAAAATCCGCCGAAGAAAAGTTCAAAGAAATCAACGAAGCCTACGAAACCCTGAGCGACCAGGACAAACGGAAGCGTTACGACATGTTCGGGCATGCCGGCGCGCAACAGGGTGCTGGAGGCTTTGATGGATTCGATTTCAACCGCGGCGGTTTCGGCGACGTTTTTAACGATATTTTCGAAGACTTCTTCGGACAAGCCCGTGGCGGAGGCCGCACGGAACGGGGAAGCGATCTCCAATACAACCTGGAGCTGTCCTTCGAGGAAGCCGTCTACGGCAAAGAAGCGAAGCTCAAGATTCCTCGCTGGGAAAGCTGTGTCGACTGTAAAGGCACCGGAGCGAAGTCGGCGGCGTCCATCAGAACCTGCCCCAGCTGCAAAGGCGCTGGAGAGCTTCGCTTTCAACAAGGTTTTTTCAGCGTCAGCCGGCCCTGCGGCCAGTGCGAAGGCGCCGGACAGATCGTAACGGAGCCCTGTC
>JAOUEB010000116.1 GCA_029858925.1 Nitrospira sp. | reverse complement strand
CGATGGGGGGCCGCCAGGGGTTGGGCCTGCGTCAATGATGAGGGCGATGTCTTGCCCTAGACTCTCCTGTATTCGGCTCGCGTCTTGCGCGGGAGAGTCGCCGGCACGGTTGGCGCTCGTTCCCGTGAGTGGGCCTGTCACCGTCAACAGTTCGGTTAGAGGACTACAGGAGCTGAACCGTACGCCGATTGTACCGGTTCCCGCCGTTAGATTATTCGGAAGCAACGGCGCAGCCGTGAAGAGAATTGTAAGGGGACCAGGCCAGAACTTCTCCATCAAGAGCGCGGCGGCGCGAGAGACTTCCTGAACCAGCATCGAGAGCTGTCCAGGGTTTCCGATCAAGACAAGAATCGGCTTCCCTTCCGCCCGGCCTTTGATCCGTAACAACCGGTCCACCGCCTGCTGATCGAACGGATTGACCGCGAGACCGTAATAGGTCTCCGTTGGCACGGCCACGATGCCGCCATCTGCGACCACCTGTTTGACCCGGTTCAAGAGTTGAAGTACATCACCGGCAACGTATGGAAGGATTTCAGACATCGGTGCGGACGCCGACGCGCAGATCATGGTCTTAACGGTTGAAGGCGCGATGCGCGATGTCCTTTCGGTAGTGACAGCCCTCGAACGAAATGGAGGATACTGCTTTATACGCTTCGGCCTGAGCCTCTTTCAAAGTCGCTCCCCGTCCGGTAATCCCCAAGACGCGGCCGCCTGCGGTGACGACGTCGCCATTGTTTTTGGCGGTTCCGGCATGAAACACGATGGCACGGGCAGCATCTTCTGTCTGCAACCCGTGAAGAGGAAACCCGTTCTGGTACTGGCCAGGGTATCCGCCCGATGTCATCACAATGCAGACCGCTGTGTCGTGATGCCATTCAACCACGAGTTGATCGAGTCGATGTTCGACCACGGCTTCGATCACGTCGAGCAAATCAGTTTTGAGCAGCGGCAGCACCACCTGTGTTTCCGGATCGCCCATGCGCGCATTGAACTCCAGCACGTAGGGCATACCGTTGACGACCATCAGTCCGGCATAGAGCACGCCCTGAAAGGGCGACCCCAATCGCGACATCGTATCCACGATCGGCTGCAATACGGTGCGAACGACATGCTCACGGAGCGCCGGTGTGCCGAGCGGCGCCGGACAGTAGGCGCCCATGCCGCCGGTATTCAGCCCGGTGTCGCCGTCCCCTACCCGCTTGTGATCCTGCGCCGGCAGCATCGGCACGACGGTCTTGCCGTCTGTAAATGCCATGACCGTTAATTCTTCACCATCAAGGAATTGTTCGATCAACACCTGTGTGCCTGCCTGGCCGAAGACGCCCTTTTCCATGGAATCGATGACCGCCTCGCGGGCCTGTTCCCTTGTCGTCGCGATGATGACGCCTTTCCCTTGGGCCAGACCATCCGCCTTGATGACCACGGGCAATTCATGTTGTTCAAGATAGACCAGCGCCTCAGCTGCCTTGCTAAAACTCTTGGCCCGCGCGGTCGGAATCGTGGCTTGCGCCATCACATCTTTCGAAAAGATCTTGCTGGACTCCAGGCGCGCCGCATTCTTGGTAGGGCCGAAGATTTTCAGTTTTGCTCGGCGGAATTCGTCGGCAATCCCCAGCGCCAGCGGCGCTTCTGGTCCAACGACGGTGAGGTCGATCCCTTCTTGGATGACAAAATCTTTCAGCGCCGCGATATCGTCGGCCTTGATCGGCACGCAGGTAGCCAGCGACTCGATGCCTGCATTGCCAGGCGCGCAGAACAAAGCGGGTTTGCGCGGGCTCTGCGCGAGCTTCCACACGATCGTATGCTCGCGCCCTCCACTGCCAACGACGAGAACCTTCAACGGGACACCTTTCCTTGATGGGCTTGCTTGGCAGGAGAAACGTTCGGCAGTTTCTTATCGTCAGGTTGAGTCGGGAGAAAACTTCTGACGCGCAGCCCGCAGCCGTAACCTCAACCTCAGCATTCTTGATCTAGTGCCTGAAGTGGCGCATGCCCGTCAGAATCATCGCCAACCCATGTTCGTCCGCAGCCTTGACGATTTCGGCATCACGGATCGACCCACCCGGTTGAATGACAGCGGTAATCCCCGCTTGTGCCGCCGCATCGAGACCGTCACGGAACGGAAAGAACGCATCGGAGGCCATCACGCAACCCTTCACCGGCATTTGCGCCTTCATGGCTGCGAGCTTCACGCTATCCACCCGGCTCATCTGTCCGGCGCCGATCCCGACCGTTTGTCCCGGCCTAGCGTAGATGATGGCGTTCGACTTGACGTGCTTGCAGACCTTCCAGGCAAAGGCGCAAGCGGCATATTCTTCATCGGTCGGCTTGCGAACCGTCGGCACCTTCAACGATCTCAGATCGGTCAGGACGCCGAGGTCTCGATCCTGCACGATCAACCCCCCGACAAGCTTCTTCAGGTCGTAGCCCTCTTGTTTCACCTTCGTCAGCGGTCCAACATCCAGGAGACGCAAATCCTTCTTCCGCTTCAATTCGGCCAATGCATCCTCGGCAAAGCCGGGAGCAATGACCACTTCGACAAACGTTGAGGTAATCTCCTTCGCTGCCGCCAGATCGACCGGGCGATTGAAAGCGATCACGCCGCCGAATGCCGACACAGGATCGGTCTCCCGCGCCTTCACGTAAGCCTCAGCCGGCGCCGGTCCAAGCGCCACGCCGCAGGGATTGTTGTGCTTGATAATAGCGACGGCGCACTCATCGTACTCTTTCGCCAGTTCCAACGCGGAATTGGCATCAAGGAAATTATTGTAGGACATCGCCTTGCCATGCAAAATTGTCCCGCGCGACACCGACGGTTCATTCGAGATCAGTTCACGGTAGAATGCACCCTGTTGGTGTGGATTCTCTCCATAGCGGAGCGCCTCTGCCAGCTCGAACTGAAGCGACAGCACCTTGGGAAACTTCACCTCCGTCCCCTGCACCTGCTTTTCAAGATACGCGGCGATCAACCCATCGTAGCGCGACGTATGCTGAAATACCTTTAATGCCAGTTCGCGCCGTAGCGCGCTCGTGATGGTATTGCCTTTGATGCCGTCCAAGACTCTGGAATAGTCCGCTGGATCGACCAGCACCAGCACATCCTCATGATTCTTCGCCGCTGAACGCAGCATCGACGGTCCCCCGATGTCGATGTTCTCGACGGCATCTTCAAAATGGCAATTGGGCTTGGCGATCGTCGCTTCGAAGGGATAGAGATTGACGACAACGACATCGATCGGGCCGATACTGTGCTGCGTCATCTGATCGACATGGGCCGGGAGCGACCGGCGCCCCAGCAACCCGCCATGGATCTTCGGATGGAGGGTCTTCACTCGGCCGTCAAGAATCTCCGGAGAACCAGTATAGGCCGCAACATCCGTGACCTTCACGCCCGCCTCGCGCAGCACCTTGGCCGTCCCGCCGGTTGACAGAATCTCTGCCCCGAGCGCTTCGAGTCCTTTGGCCACCTCCACGACACCCGTTTTCTCAGAAACACTGATCAACGCCCGTTTGATGGCGGCCATACAGCAACCCCTTGTTCAATCTAAATGGAAAGTTGAATTTCAGTTCTTGAAAGGCGCGGGAAGAATAACAAATGGCTTAGGGAAGTTCAAGGCAAGGGAAAGGGCCATCCCCTTCTCCGACATCGCCCGGGTCGCCGCGATACGGCAGAATCCTATACGCCAAGCCCAGACAGTCCAGGGTGATAGTCTGGCCGTCAGCCGATGGGCCAGAAATACTTTCGATCCTTCTCGGAGATTGCTAGGAGCCTGATAGCCGTTCCCTTCTTCCCCTTCATGACCCAACTCGTGTGCTGAAGGACGCGAAGAATATGGACCTGCTCAACTTCTTCCAGGGAATCGGCGACCGGCATTAGCGTGGCTGAGTTTTCGTGAAGTATCATGTCATCGATCTGAAGCATTGATTCCTTGGCGAGAATCGTGGCCCGTTCGATGCCGTTTTCTATTTCCTGTCCTCAGGCCTTGTCCCGGCGGGTTTAATTCCCCCAAGAGGTTGTCACTGCCGTTTCACTATTTCCATATCTTTCCACACATGTTGCGTATACTTCGCAGTCAGTTCCTGGCGCAACCATTGTAGGAGTTGTAACAGTTGTTTCCGCCATACTCGCATATTAGCGGTCACCGGTTGAAGGTAAAGAGTGGGCTCGATATCACGGAAGTTTTGGGTGTACGGTTGAATGTCTGGATTGTCAATGCAAACGCCTAACTTATGAGGGGAAATGGTGTAGCGAAGCTCGACGTCGACTGGACGCAGGACGCAGCTGTGGGCAAGCATCCGTATCGCCTCCCGTCTTTGTCGCATGCGTGCTCGATAAGTACGCCAAGCCACAAACAGCATAGGTATGGTGGGAACCGTCACTCCTCCCGTCGTTGCATATCCCCGATTGGTTTCCGTCGTTGTCGTTGGTGTTTCGGGGATTGCGACCCTGGGCACATAAGTCCGATTCGCCTGTGGCATAAGAGGGCTGGAGGGCACGTTGTTGCGTGCGTCCTTAGCGGTTACCGTCGATGCGTTGGGGACGGCGGCACTGGTGGCACTGAGCACGTAAGCCTGATTCGCCTGCGGCATAAGAGGGCTAGAGGGCAAGTTGATACTTACTCTCTTCGAACCATGGGTACGCTTTTCCACGGATCTAACCCTGACTGTTCTGATTTTGCCGAGCTGCTTCTGCATCGGTGGACCTCCAAGCTAGATAGAAATTATAGGCATTTGCGCTTAAGTATCGGGGCGCCATTTGTTTTGGCAGATTGCATGGGGGGCAGAATAGCCTTAGGTGACGGTCCTGAAAATACCGTAGAGGTAGCGGACAACTAGACGAAAGAGGGATGACGGTTATCAGGTGTCGGAACCATCACTTTCCAGATCATTGAACGCTTCAAGGCGAAGAGATGAGCTGTTGATAATTCAGGGTTTGTTAATTCCTGCTGCCTCAGAGGTGGAAGATAAAACGAGTTTGCCTGCAGCCTGTTAGAAGAGGGATTAGGCCAGGATGCTAAGGATTAGATGAGATCAAGGAGTTAGGGAGTCATTGCTCACGAGCCACGCGGGCGGCCCCGCGGTCACCTTGCCGTCGTTCTGCTCCCACTGACACAGGCTCGAAGGCTGCCGACGCGGCGGTTCGGGGCATGAAAGGCCTGATCGCTAGCGGTCAGGCGAGGCCGACGAGGCAGATCTCGATCCGGCCAAATACGGAGCGCGGCCATCAAGAAAAGACCACCCCTTCTCGGAATGCTCCTACGCAAAGAGCTCCCGGTCGCGAATTGTGGTCGCGTCCGTATAGTGTTCGTCCCACGAGGGCTTTTCCCCCGGCTTGCGCGGAGGCCGTGCCGGTACGAGTTTGTCCTTGCAGATGTGGTTGCTTTTCCCTCTATGGTCTCATGAGTAACTTGAAAAGCGTAGGACGTGCGGCGGATTCCCCGCCGATTCGACGACTCCGTCAAGCACGAATCGTTCAGGCTGCCCACATGACGGCTCTTTCTGGCTCGATGCCATCCAAAGCGCTATTCTCTGCTGTCCCA
>JAOUEB010000115.1 GCA_029858925.1 Nitrospira sp. | reverse complement strand
GGCATTTGCTGGTACGCAACGCCGGAACAGTGGTCGGAGTACTCTCCGTTCGGGATCTTCTTCGTCCGGTGTCAACCGATGACTTCTAGCATGAGCAACACACTATCCGGACGATTTCACCTGCCTCAAGGCCACCGCGTATGGACCCGACTACGCGGTCTCGACCTGATGGAGGTATGGACCTTGGGCATCAAGGGGGTGCTCAGCCTGATGATCGTCACCCTGTTAGCCTCGCTCACCGGAGGGGTCCTCAAAATATTTTTCGACCTTTGGATACTTGCCGACCATCAGACCGAGGTGGTGTTGCGACAGGTGATCATTGACATGCTTATGTTGCTGGCAGTTGTCGAAGTGTTCAAGACGACGGTGACCTATTTCAGCGAGGGCCGGGTCAAGGTGACGTTCATCGTCGATACGATCCTGGTGGTCATGCTGACGGAAGTGATCTCCCAATGGTTTAAAGGCGGGGATTGGCAGCCGCTGGCCGCGCTCGGTGGCATTCTGCTCACATTGGGAATCGTTCGCGTGATGGTCGTTCGATGGAGCCCGACGCAGACGAAGCTGTCAGCGTATTCGTATATGGCTCATGCCAATGAGGGAGGTCGCACATGAATGCTGTCGCCGGACAGACGGACGAGAAGATCCTGGCCATCGTTCGCGAGCGAGGATCTATGTTACTGGATGAACTTCTGTCCTGCCTTCCAGAAGCGACCTGGAGCCAAGTCTTCACGAGTGTGGATGAACTGAGCCGGCAGGGAGCGATCTGTTTGCGGCGCCGAGGGTTTGACTACCAATTATCGGTGCCTTCTCCGTTTGAGGCAGGCCCATTCAAACGTACGGCCACCCCCTCAACGGCACGAAACGACCTCTTTCCCGATGCCGCCTAGAAGGCGGATCCCGCCTCTTTCCTCGTCCAATATCCAATCTACGCACCGAACACTCATAGCCTGAGCGCTTCCCTGGCGTCTTCAATCGGCATCTCGCGCCAGGAACCGGGCTGAAGATCTTCCAGTTTGAATGGACCAAATTGGATGCGCCTGAGCCTGGTCACTTCATGGCCCAGCGCCAGGAACAGCCTGCGGATCTCACGATTCTTTCCCTGGACCAACACCACTTCCAGATGCGACTCGCGGCCTGAACTCTTTTGAATCTTCACACCATGGCATTGGAGGCGTTCACCGGCATCAACAACGCCAACCAT
The DNA here is from genome assembly GCA_029858925.1 of Nitrospira sp. GTDB lineage: Bacteria > Nitrospirota > Nitrospiria > Nitrospirales > Nitrospiraceae > Nitrospira_D. The sequence goes on along the minus strand of JAOUEB010000115.1, from coordinate 4,350 downwards.
GGCTTCTTTCGCTTGGGCTTCAGTGAATTCGCCTCGCACGGACACTAAGTACGTCCGCATCACCCTATTGGCCGGATCGGTAAGATAGTTCGACAAGGTCGAATCATTGGTCAGCAACAGGAGCCCGCTGGTCGCCTGATCCAGCCGCCCGACGGCATGCAGATAGCCTAAATCCGCCGGCAACACATCGAAGATGGTCTTCCGGGCCTGGTCATCGCTATGTGTCGTGATGACCCCTTTGGGTTTGTGAAAGAGGATCCATCGTTTGAGCGAATCGTGAATCGGTTTATCGTCGATCGAGATGGAGTCCTTCGGCCACAAGACCCAGGTCGCGGGATCGCAAACCACCCGTCCGTTGATCCGCACACGCCCGGCGCGGACCCACTCCTGGCTTGTGCTACGTGAAGCAATGCCCAGCTTCGAAAGCAATCGATCGACCGTGTACCGTTTTGCAGAAAGAGCGGGGTTTGATGTCATTGTGAACGAATTTCAGCCGTCACGCCTGATCACAGATCGCTATTGAGTATAACGAGTCGTCCTCACACCTGAGAGATCCACCGACAGCCCTCACTATAGCGTTATTTGAGACGGGCGTCGCGCCTGCAAACAGAAGGGCCGCACACATGGCGATCACACGTGCGCCCCCTCTTCACAACGCTGCGTGGGCTATAATCATCGCGATTCCACTGCCGAATCCTGCAACGATTCCCCCCTCCCTCGTCCATCTAGCGCCTTCATTTCCGGACCATTGCACCACCGTTTTCTTCACAGTACAAGTCACTTGCTGAAATCCCTTGCTGCGCGGCCCGTGTTCTATGCAACTGGGCAATCTGTCGTCTTGACTCGCCGACCATCTCGCTTATAAGTTCTCTCACCACGATTCACCCGTTACGCAAAGGAACGCCCGATGCCCACGTTGTTTACGCCCCTCCAAGCCGGAGCCATCCGCTTACCCAACCGCATCGTCATGGCTCCCCTCACCCGCGTGCGGGCCGGGTCCTCTCATATCCCCAACGACATGATGGTGGACTATTACTCCCAACGCGCATCGAGCGGGCTCATCATGACGGAGTGCACCATGGTCGATGCCCATGCCTGCGCCTTCATGGGTGAAGGCGGCATTTACAGCCCCGCGCACGTGGCGGGCTGGAAACGAGTCACGGACGCCGTCCATGCCAAGGGTGGCCGTATCTTCATGCAAATCTGGCATCCTGGCCGTGCCGCGCACTCGTTATTGAACAACGGCGAACAGCCGGTCTCCAGCAGCGCCAATGCGATTCGGAATGGCGTGACTTCTACCCCGGAGGGCGCCAAACCCTACGAAGTCCCGCGCGCGCTCGGCACTGAGGAAATCCCGCGGTATGTAGAAATGTTCCGGCTCGCCGCACAGAACGCCCAAGGAGCTGGCTTCGATGGGGTGCAGATCCATGGCGCCCATGGTTATTTGATCGACAACTTTCTGCGCGACGGCGTCAACGCGCGCTCAGATGCCTATGGAGGCTCCATTCCAAACCGTGCTCGCTTCCTGTTGGAGGTAACCGATGCCGCTATCGAGGTCTGGGGCGCTGGGCGCGTCGCGGTACGGATCTCGCCCCTGGTCCCGTTCAATGACATGATCGATAGCCACCCCGACGCGCTGGTGACCTATGTGGCAACGGAATTAAGCCGACGCCGAATCGCATTCCTCGAAGTACGGCATGAAAACCACGCCCTCCCTCAAGAACAGACCATCCTGCAAGTCGCCCGCCGACATTTCAAGGGTGTCCTGATGAGCAACGGGAGCTACACGCGTGAGAGCGGCGAATCGACAGTGGCACAAGGAGCCGCCGATGCGATCGTATACGGGCGCCCGTACATTGCCAATCCTGACCTGGTCGAACGCTTCGCGAAACAGGCCTCGTTAAACGAAGTTAATTACGATCGGCTGTATGGAGGGGGGCCCGACGGCTACAGCGACTATCCCGCCATGGCTGCGAACTGATCCTCGACAGAACCGTCGCTGCCAGAACACGTCTCACCTTTCACGGCTCACAGGGTCCCGCTCTCGGCCCGATTTGCTTTTCGGTCGTGACCTTCATAGAATCCCTTGTAAGGAAAGACGTCTCAACCGGAGAATCAGTCCCATGACCGTACAGGTTTCACGCAAGGCTCTCACTGTGCCCGCGTTACATCTGTTCTCAGCCTATCTGCTTTGCTTCGTACTCGCGAGCGTCTCTTCCGACCCGCTGGTTTTGGCGCAAGGAGGGAAGGTGGAAGTCTTGCCCATGCAGAAAGCTGCACCGGTGGCCGTGGCAATCGAGACAACTGGAACTGAAGCGGAGCTGAGGCGTCAGATGAGGGGGGCAAACGGAGTGGTGGAACTCCACAGCAGCACGACACGTTTTTCACAGGCGCCGACAGGGAGCTTCGGTTTCATTGCTCCCCAATTCCTGGGCCTCGCATTGACGATGCAAAGTCCTGATCTTGCCATGGAACGGGTGTCACCTGCCGCCAATGCTTACGAAATCCATAAACTTGCCGATGGCAGCGGATTGCTGGTGGGGTTCATGGGAAAGGATCTCGTGCCGAAGGTCACGCCACAGGACCGGCCGAAGAATATTCGAGTCTCGCTTTATTCCAGTCCGTCGGATCAGGCGCCATTCATTGTCGCGCTTCCCTTGGTCAAGCTGATGGTCGACCGGATGCCCACCCGAATCAATCCCAAACAACCAGACAGCCCCGTGGTGCTCGAGATGGATCTGCAGGGCACCGCAAACCGCAAGTCGACGAATATCGCGCAATAGGTCGCGGCCCTCTTTCCCTTTTATCCCTTCCCGGCAACTCAACCCCGGCCATCCATACTCTCAATTTCACCCCTTACGCCTTCTCCCCCTTATGCATCTCTCTTCATGCTGCCTGGGCTCTGCATAGCAACGCAATCTGCCGCTGCACGCCGGGGTGAACGTTGGTAAAGGCAAGACCGAATTCTTGACGGCTGATCCAGCGCACCGTGGCCCCTTCGATGATGACGGGGGTGCCCCTGCCATTCGGAAAGATATAGCACTGCAAGCTCGCTCCAACAGGAACGGCAACAGCGCTCGTCATGCGACAACCCCAGGGAGACAAATCGCGCAATTCCCCCTCGCCGCCTACCATCCGGCCTTCCGCTGAAAACTGGCTTCGCAAACGAACCGGCACGCGGCTATGCCGGCGTGCGTTCACCGCAGACTCCCCTCCCACCGTCTGATTTCTCCGCTTGAACGTCGAGACCGGCTGCATGCGACGGCTACCCCCATCTTTAGAAATGGGACTCTTTTTCTCGAACCGGCGAAAGCCCTTAGCGCTGTCTGCTTGCCAGCCCAACCATTGGCCCGTCTGTTCCAGGAAGGCCATAATATTTGGCGTCAATGTCCGCGCCTCGTCCATCCAGGCCTGCCACGAAGTTTCAGACTCTGGAAACGGCATGCGCCTGTTGTTACACAGCCGTTTTATCTTTTTTGTCACATCACGGAACTCAGGATTCTCCTTTCTAAGCTTCCCATACGCCTCGAGGCTTTCCGCATATCGACCCAGTGATTCCAGCGTCTGGCCTATGTGATAGAGAATGTGCCGCCGCTCTTCAGCTGACAATGCGGGAGAAGCAAACGCCTTCCGGAATGCCGTGACCGCTTCTTCATGGTTGCCACTAGCCTTGAAACACAAGGCCATATGCACATATGCTCTCCCGGCCAATTTGAGATCAAGAGCTGCTTTTTGAAAATTTTCAATTGCCTGCTGGAACATTTGCACTCGTTTGAGCACAAGCCCACGTTCATAGCACTCAAATGGTGACTTCCCTTCTTCCATTGCCGAATCCTCCGATGTTACATCTGCACACTGTCACAGGCAGCCGAGACATCCTATGGAGCAAAAGTGAGGCCCTGCTTCGCCACAACACTTGCACGTAATTTCAATGGCTTATGAATGGCTGTGCAGGGTAAACGTAGGGGGAGTCCAACAGAATGATCCGGATGGTACAGGCTCCTATCCCACTCGAGAACAAAAACGGCAGTCCACCGCTGTGTGGCGCATAGCCGATAGTACTGTGGTCTCATGGAATACCACGACCTGGCAGAGATCGCAGTACACCATACCGTACACGATTCCTTCTCATTTCAGCTTTGCTGCTGGGCTATTGTGGCCCCGCCTATGCGGGATGGATCGCGCTTGAGAAAGGCTTTCAATCTTCAGGCAGGCAGACCGTGTACTTCGATCCCGACACCATTCACCGAAAGGGGAGCTGGGTGTCACTCTGGCAGTTGGTCAACACCAGGTGGATGGGAGAACCACCGACTCCGCGCTTTTGTCGGTAAAAACCCACAAACAATTCGA
>JAOUEB010000114.1 GCA_029858925.1 Nitrospira sp. | reverse complement strand
GTACGGGTGTTTGCCTTAGCTATTGCGGGAACTCTCGCTAGTTGTATTTCCTTGGCTCTAGCTGAACCGTATGAGTTGAGCAAGCACGACGTGATGGAGCCTGCATCGATCTCGAGCACCGAGATTTCGCTCTTCGGCATCAAACTCGGCGACTCAGAAGCCGCCGCCATCGAAACCTTGGTGAATGGAACGATATCGGGCGTCAAGGCCGAACAGGAAGCGACCTTTATCTTCCTGCTCGATCTGCGAAAGCCGACCGGCCCTATGGCCGGCGTGCGCATTCAGGATGGGAAAGTCGATCTGATTTTTATCAATAACCGGTTCGCGCACAAGACCAGAGGCATATTCCGCAGCGTGCTGAACAGCGAAAGCCCGGATGACATCCGCAAGTTGCTGGGAAAGGAAGAGTACGGTGATGAAAACGTCATGGGCGCCGCCCTGGCGTACGACACAAAGGGATTCCAGGTCAATTATCTTGGGAAAGACGTCAACATCGAATTTTCGCGGCCGCGCTAGGCGAGCAAACGCACAAGGGACGATCGCTACCGCACTGTTTCGGTGATGCGCAGTCCGTAGTCGATGAGGCTCTTGGCGGTGTTCCAGCGGCGTTTGGAATTGAGAATGACGAGCAGCAGATCGCTGCCGTTGTGTGAAACCTTTGCGATGAGGCATCGTCCGGCTTTTGACGTAAATCCGGTCTTCACCCCTTCGACACCAGGAATGCGGCCCAACAGACGATTGGTATTGTGCAGAAGATACGTCCGGCGTCCGCTAACCGGCGTGATTATCTCTCGTTCTTCGCGGACGAGTTCACGGAACACCGAATTCTGCATCGCAGCTTCGCTGAGCCGCGCCAGATCCCCGGCCGTTGAATAGTGCTCCACCCCGTCGAATCCGCATCCATTGCTGAAATGGGTGTCGTTCAACCCAAGCTCGAACGCCTTGGCATTCATCAACGCGACAAATTGCGGCTCGTCGCCCCCAACATGTTCGACGGCCGCCAGACACGCATCGTTCGCGGAAACGATCAGCATGGCCTTCAGCAAGTCTCCCAGACGAAACACATCACCGGTCTTCAACCGCAAGTGAGTCTTCGGCGCGCGCGCAGCGTTCTTGCTGATCGTGGCCTGTTCGTCCAAACGCCCTCGTTCGAGAATGACGAGTGCCGACATGATTTTCGTCAGACTGGCCGGGGACATCCGTTTCTCAGACTCATACTCGTAGAGAACGCGGCCCGACCGGAGTTCTTTCAACAGTACGCTATGGGCTGGAACTATTCTCCAGGGTACATCCTGGTGAGACACACCGGCATCCTGGCCAGTCTCTGCGTTGTAATGTTTCTGCTGCATGGCTTTGGCAGACACCGTGGGTGGAGACCACGCCAATAGGCAGAGGGACAGCGCCATCCCGGCCCCGACCGCGCCGAGAGACTCAGGCATAGGCCACGGCATCCGGCTGCGCTGGCTCCGATTATTCTGCATATCCATCACGACAGCCTTTCACAGTGAGAACGTCTCCCGCACCTTATCACCTTTGAGTCCGCTATCAATCACTTTATGAAAAAACCGCAGGAGGTCGGCTAGGTCGATCCAAAATCCGCAGTTGAGGCAGCGGGCGTAGATTCTCCGATTGACGAGGGTATAGTGCCGTTCCACCATCATGAACCCCTTGCATCTGAGACACTGCATACATGCCCTGTTCTCTCCGCTTATCGAAGGCGATTCATGACCAACGCAACGCATCCGGCGAGCAATCCCCCGCCGATGAGCGTGGTGCCGAAATAGACGTAGACGTTGGTGTCCCCGGTCGGCTGAGTCCCCTCCCACAAATCGCGCACCCCGCCCTGGACCATGAGGACGGACAGGGTCATCAGAGCCCCGATAGTAAACCACCAGCCGAAGGATCGAAATGCCATCGTTAGTCTCGCATATCACGCGGAGGCCCGCGGGTGGCCACTCTAGCGAAGGGGCCTTGGGCTGTCAAGAACAGCGGCTATCGCCGGGAGGTTGTTGAAAGTGACTCGGAACGCACCGTCCCCAACGCTGGCACCCTACCCTTTCGCATCCGACTGCACAACTGGTTTCACGCCGCGATGAAGAAAGATGGAGACACTGCCGCTTCCATTGTCGGCGATCGCCAGTCCTGGTTCCTCTTCCCCCGTCATGGTCACACGAAAGGAAGAAATGGCGAACGGGCCGGACTTCGTCCGGTAGTTTTTCGGAGGATAATGGAAGGTCCCGTCCCCTTTCCCGAACAAGATCGACAAATCGCTCGATTGGAGATTCACGATAGCCACATCCATCAACCGATCTCCATTGAAATCCCGCGCAAGCCCGAAATTGGGCCCCGCATTGGCGCCCGAATCTTTACCGGGCCGGAAGGTGGCATCGCCGTTGCCGAGCAGCGTCGTAAAACTATCCCCCTCCCCGTTGATCACCAGCAGATCACTGTTCCGATCGTTGTTGAAGTCTGCGAAACTACCCCCCAGCGGGCGCTTCCCCGCTGAATAATCCTTGGGACCGCGGAACGAACCGTCCCCATTGCCCAGCCAAATCGACACCGCGTTCGACATGGGGCCGCCGTTCGTAACGACCAGATCCACTTTCCCATCCCGATCGAGATCCGAGAGGGCGACCGAGGTCGGGGTATCGCCGTACTCGTACTGCGCGCCAGGTCGAAACTCTCCCGTCCCAGTGCCCAGGAGAATCTTGACCTTGTCGTTGCGAAGTGCGACGACCAGATCGGGATGGCGATCGCCGTTCACATCGTCGGTCGCCAATGCGACCGGAGTCCGATGCACGGGATAGTGCTGGCCTTCTCCGAACCTTCCGTTCCCGCGGCCAAGCAAAATAGAGATCTCGTCTCCCCCGGAGCACGCAAGCGCCACATCGGCATGCCCGTCATGATTAAAGTCGTCCATCACAAGCGCGCGCGGCTCCTGACAGACATGCACCTGCACTTGATCGTGAAATGTTCCGTCGCCGTTGCCCAGCAAAATCGACAGCGTATTGCTCGCAATGTTCGTGGTGACCAGATCGGTGAAGGAATCGTGGTTGAGATCGCCGGTCGTGATGGTCGTCGGATTTTTGCCGACCTTGTAGCTGGCAAAATAATAGAAGAGATCGGGTGGATTATACGGTTCTGTTTTGGAACAAGCGATGAGTCCGCCGAGCACCAGACAGATCGACAGGGCGCCGAGTACAAACCGCACTGCATGGAACGCCCGGAGGCTTGAAACGCTCACGCTATCTTCCTATGCCGTCCTAAACGCCCCAATGGGCCTATCGCCGCACTGCGCAGAATGCCCAGTATACAGAGGCATTCTTTTTACTGGCAATCTTTCAATACAGGCTTAGGAACCTTTGAATTTCACTCCGCGCTTGCGCTACAATGCAGCCTCTTTTGAGGAGGACTCCAATGGGCAAGATTATGAACATCGACATCACTATGTACGGTATCGCGGAAGTGCTGCACTGGTGCCATGACCGCAACAAGGGCCGTATCGGCGGTGTCGATACGGCCGGCTTCGAAAAGATGAAGGCGTACCTGGCGGAAAAGCCGCAATCCGGCGATTACTTCACGCTGGATCAATTTTGGAAGAAGAAAGTGACACTTCCGTTGACTGAAGAAGAAGTGGAAACTATCGACCGCTGCCTCTACGACATCCCCAACTTCGACAACGATCCCTTGCCGCAAATTCGTCACAAGTTCTGGCCGCAACAAACGGCAACCCACTGACGATCGCTCTCACGTGCGCCTCGTGACACGTATCTCGTGAAGTGCGAAGCCCGCGTCGTCGCGCATCGCGGCGACGCGGGCTCAGCGAGGCAAGCACAGGGCGGTTAGAGGCTGTGCTTTTTCTTTGTTGGCGGATACGAGCGACACCGATGCAGAGACTGTCTGATCGGCGCATCTCGGCTTACAGCGACAGACGAGTTCGGCGGAAGCGCTCATGAAGAATGCCGGCTAGAGCGGCCCTTCGCCCTTCAGATACTTGCGAAATCGGTCCATCAACTCGGCACCCAGCGTGCCTCCCTCTGGCTTCTTGGTCGAGGGGTCGGCAAAGTGGCTGCGAATTTCCTGAAGACGTTTTTCTGCTTGATCGTTTCCTTGCAGCCGCTTGGTTTTCTGGAGCGCAGTTTCGAACGCATCGAATGTCAACTCCTGATACCCGAACGAGCGAATGCGCTTCACCGCTTTCATCATGGCTTGATTTCTGAATGTCGTGAGATGGGCCTCGTCGATGGCCGAAAGGCCGAGCTTGCGCGCCCTCCGCTCCGCAGCCTTTCGAATCCCGCTTCGCACAAAATCAGGAGCTGTTTGCAGCCGTTTCCAGGCTTCGTCGGTCCACGCGACGCGCTCTTGAGGCGTCTCCCACAGCTCTTGAAGAACAGCTTCATCGATGCGGGTTACGTTCTTCTGCTTGGCCAGATCCTCAGCGTCGCGCTTCATCATGTCGGCGACGAAATCCAGCGCAATGGATGGCGACTGTTCGATTTTTTTCCGGAGCTGCGCTACGGCGCCCTCCGTCCATTCCATCGGAGGTCCGGCGGCTTCCTGAAGGTCACCGAGCGCTTCCACCTTCTCATAGAGCTCGACGTTCACTTCGAGATGGCCTCGTTCTTTCGCCATCTCTTCGGCGATTTGTTTGATCATGGCCCGCATGAACTCGGGAACGTTCGCCAGGCGCTCCCTGGCGGCTGCGGTCCAAGGCAGATGACCCTGCGCCATATCCTCGGCAGCCGCCGCCAGCTCGGATTCTCCGCCCATGCCGCCCATCATCTGGCCCTTGAATCGATCGAGAATCTCCTCCGTGATCTCTTCATATCCCAATTCACGCGCCTTCTTCTCGGCCACACGGCGGACCATCCCACGCAGAAATATGGGCGCGCGCTCCATGCGCTTGAGCGCGCCGGCAGTCCAGCGAACTTCTGTTGCGGCGGATTCGGGTGAGTCTGAAATCGACACAACTACCCCTTTCGAAAGGCTATTGGTTCAACAACTCTTTCAATTCCTTGCCGGCCTTGAAAAATGGCACGCGCTTGGCCGGCACGGCCACCGTCTCCCCGGTCTTCGGATTGCGCCCTTCCTTCATGCGGCGCGCCCGCAGACGAAAACTGCCGAACCCGCGAATCTCCGTCTTGTCGCCATTCTTGAGCGAGTCTCTGACACAGTCAAAAATCGTGTTGACGACAACCTCTGCTTGCCGTTTTGTCAACGTGGTGACTTGCTCGGAAATCCGCTCGATGATCTGCGCTTTCGTCATGCCCCTCTCCCTTCGCTCCGTTGATCCAGCCTCGTTTCCATGGAACCTGCCGGCACAACCTGCCTAGCCCGCATTATTCAGGAGCCCTTCTGCTGCAATCGCGGATACGCCGCTCTGGAGAACGGAGTGGCGAGTTTCGGGGTTCGTGTTTCGTGTGATCAGAAAAGATGCTCCGGAAACTCGAAACCTGCTACCCGAAACCAGAAACCTCCCCCATTCCCATGGAACTCGATTTCGCGACGAACCGTCATGAAGAATGCGGGCTAGAACGCCATGAGATATTTCATGCGCACACCTGGATG
>JAOUEB010000113.1 GCA_029858925.1 Nitrospira sp. | reverse complement strand
CTCCCTCAACCCGCCCATCGATGCGGATGGTCGAGTCAAACGCGAGAACTCCCTTAAAGTCAACGCCCTTCCCGAGGAAGGTAAAATTCTCGCTGTCCCTACCGTCCTGGTCGCTCTTTTCACGTATAGCCCACATAAGTCTTCCACGCTCCTTTCACGCCGCCGAACGGCGGCGTGTCCACATGCTGTCTCGGCATAGAAGGAAGAGTCGGCGGCACGTAATGTACATAGGTACACAAACTTCATGGGCCTTGTATTAGCCGGTGACTCGTTTGACTGTCGGCGGTTCCAGTTGGCTCACGGCCCGGAGGGCCGGTTCTCGTTGTGTGTCACGAACTCCTGTAGTCATTTCGAGCGTGCCGTTGAAGAGCACGCCTTCTTCAATCGATAGCATCGGGGTCTTCACGCCTCCGTTGATGACGGCGGGAGCTCGCAGTTTGAGCTTCTCTTTTATGTGAATGTCTCCGGTGATCTTTCCCTTACAAATGAGGGTCCCCGCTGTCACTTTCGCCTTGATGACGGCTTCTTCTCCGACCAGGAGCACACCCTCTGTATTGATCTCGCCATCGAGCGATCCATCGATGCGTACTGTTCCCGTGTACGTAATCGTGCCCTTGAAATCAACACCTTTTCCGATAAAGGCGCTAACATCTTCCCTCGTTTCCGCTTGGGTGGACGTCAAGCTGGATCCACTGTCCTCCATGTCTGAGCGAGTACCATCCTGTTTATCAGGCTTCCACATAAAATATTCCTCCTCATCGCGTTCGGCCAAATTAGGTGCAGGCAGCGTTGTGTATGTGCGTTACGTGGTTATATCGGTTTCTTCAAGTCGGAAATGTAGCGGAAATTTACAGAAAAGCAAGATATATGTACTTTCCAATAGTGCTTAAATTGAAAAAGAGCAAGGTCAAGTAAGGTCTATTATGAAAGCAGGGTCTCGACGACGCCTTCCAACTGCTGCGCTGAGAAATACTTGATAACGATTTGTCCGCCTTGGCCTCTTGGCTGAAGAGTCACTTTGGTTCCGAGTCTTTTCTGTAGCCTTGTTTCGAGCGCCCCCCATTCAGAAGTTATAGAGGCCTTGCGAGCGCGCCTTCTTCCAACGCGTGAAGACTCAATGAGTTTTTCAGTTTCTCTCACGGAAAGTTTATGAGAGGCGATCATTGTCGATACTTGCACCTGCCGTTCAGGAGACTCCAGAGCAAGGATCACTTTTGCATGACCGGCGGACAGGGTTCCGTTTTCTACTAGTTTCTGAACTTCTGGGTGGAGATTTGTCAGGCGCACAGCATTGGCCACTGACGATCGGTCACGCCCGACTTTGTGGGCAATGGCGTCTTGGGTAAGCCCAAATTCGTTTATCATTCGCGAATAGGCGCGGGCCGTCTCCATTGGATTCAAATCCTCGCGCTGAATATTTTCCACCAATGCAATCAGCAGGGCTTCTTGATCGCTGCAATTCCTAACCAGGGCTTGGATCGTCTCCAACCCAGCTTCTTTGGAGGCGCGCCATCTTCGTTCACCGGCAATGAGTTCAAAGATCCCATCGCCTTTACGGCGTACCATAATCGGCTGCAGGACGCCGCTCTCTTTGATGGACGCTGCCAGTTCGGTGAGTTCTCCGGGAGCGAAAGTGTGCCGTGGTTGGTACCGATTGGGAACGATATCATTGATTCGTACGTACTGCACATCGCCGGCGTCAACCGGCTGGTTCACTGCTACAGACGGCAAGAGGGCATCGAGTCCTCTACCGAGCGCTTTCTTCTCCATTTGCTAGAAACTCCTTGGCTAGAGCCACGTAGGCCTGCGAACCAGCTGATGCTGCGTTATACAATATGCCCGGCCGACCGTAACTTGGCGCTTCTGCCAGCGCGACATTACGAGGGATGACCGCCCGATAGACCTTGTCCGTGAAGTGCGAGCGTACTTGATCGGCAACTTGGCGAGCCAATGTATTGCGGGCATCGAACATTGTCAAGACGATTCCTTCGATACGCAGATCGGGATTGAATGATTGGCGCACTCGTTCAATGCTGCCGATCAGTCTGGTGAGTCCCTCCATCGCATAGTATTCACATTGAACCGGGATGAGTACCGAACTGGCTGCCGTGAGGGCATTGACTGTGAGAATTCCAAGGGCTGGAGGACAATCGATAAAGATGACGTCATATTTTTCAACCATCTCTCCGATCACATCTTTCAAATGAGTTTCTCTGCCGCTGGCATTTACGAGTTCTATTTCTGCCCCAGCAAGATCCGCATTGGACGGCAGGACCGTAAGGCCGTGAACCGCGCTTCTTATGCGGGTAAACTCACACGTAGCGTCTTTAATCAAGCAGTTATATATTGTTGTCTTCAATGATCGTGGGTCTATTCCAAGGCCGCTTGTCGCATTTCCTTGAGGGTCCATATCGATTAAGAGAACGGATCGCCCTTCCAGAGCAATGGCCGACGCAAGATTAATCGCCGTGGTCGTCTTCCCTACTCCTCCCTTTTGGTTTGCTACTGCGACAATTTTTTTCATATACAACGATTCTGGTTAGAACCTCCATCGGCAAATACGGTAGATGTGGCCGAGCCCAATTACAACAAAATGTTCCACGTGGAACATCAACATGCCTTTACCCTATGTGGACGACAAAATAGAAACCACTCTATGACCGAATCCCATTGGAAGATTGAATCCATGTTCTCTGTTAATGGACCATTCATTCCCCAACCCCAATGGATTGATGGGACAGGATGAATAAATGATGGCCTTCCCCCCTACTGCAAGAAGCTTTGAGCCTCTCCGTAGAACGGACTCATATTTGAGAGCCCGCGTGGTGATGTAGTCGAATAATGAGTCTTGGTTGCTCTTGGCGATAAACTGATCAAGGGTCCCATAGAAAATGGTGACATTCTCAAGACGGAGGAGGCCAACGATGAAGTACAGAAAAGAGATCTTCTTTTGGACCGGCTCTATCAACGTGATGTTCAGGTCCTGTCTGGCAATTTTTAGTGGAATACCTGGAAATCCAGCTCCCGTACCGATATCGAGCAGCCGGACTCCATGCGGGAGCTGTTCTGCTGTCAGTCCGGCAAGAGAGTCGACGAAGTGTTTGACAATGATCTCCTCAGTCACTGTGATGCTGGTCAAATTGACCGATCGATTCCAGATCTGAAGCTGTTCGAGATAGATCATGAATTGTTTCACTTGATCGGCGTGGAGCTGAACTCCGATTTGATCAGAGCATTTCTCAAGAGTCGAGGAGAAAGAGGTGATCTGTTCCACGTGGAACAATTACGTGAATGTGCATGCCAGGTCAAGGGAAACGTTATGTGGTCTGACAGGATTTGAGTGGCTGGTAGGATGATTAATGGGCAACTTGCTGAGGAGGCTGGCGATGATGTTTTTCAACCGCGACAAGGAGTAACGACATAGCAGCAGGTGTGACGCCAGATATTCTGGAAGCCTGTCCAATCGTTTCCGGACGTATCTTTTTCAGTTTCTCCCGCACTTCACGGGAAAACCCTGACACCCCATCGTAGTTAAAGGCCTGTGGGATATATCTTTGCTCGAACTTCTTGAATTTTCCAACCTGATGAAGCTGCCGTCGAATGTAACCCTCATACTTGATTTGGAGCTCCACTTCATCTGCAATCTCAATATCTTCAATGGCATCAATTTCAAGCGTGTGCAGAAGATCCTGATAGGTTGATTCCTGCCTGCGTAGAATTTGGGCAAGAGTTTGGGACGGAGAAATGTCACGAAGATAGGTATTGTTTGTCCGCGCTCGGATTGATTCGGTCAACCGAGGTCTTGCGTGATTGAGACGGGCGACCTCGTTTTCGATCGCAGCTTTTTTCTCAACAAGCCTGTCATAGGCTGGGCTTTCTACCAATCCAAGTTGATAGCCGATCTGCATGAGCCGTAGATCGGCATTGCTGTGACGAAGCAACAACCGATACTCTGCCCGCGATGTAAACATTCGATAGGGCTCGTAGGCATCTTTTGTAATCAGATCATCGATCAGGACCCCAATGTAGGCTTGTGATCGATCTAAGACCAGCGGAGGCTGATTGTTCAGCTTGAGAGCGGCATTGATTCCGGCCATGATCCCCTGCGCAGCGGCCTCTTCGTAACCGGACGTTCCGTTGATCTGCCCCGCATGGTACAGCCCCGTGACCAGTTTCGTTTCGAGTGTCTGATGGAGTTGACGGGGGGGGAAGTAGTCATACTCGATCGCATAGCCTGGTTTGAGCATCTTGGCCTGTTCCAATCCAGGAATCGTCTTGAGAACGGCTGCTTGAACATCGACCGGAAGGCTTGTTGAGATGCCGTTTGGATAAAACTCTATTGAATCAAGCCCTTCCGGTTCAACAAATATTTGGTGTCGCTCTTTATCCGCAAACCGCACCACTTTGTCCTCAATAGATGGGCAGTACCGTGGGCCCGTGGATTCAATTACGCCGCTGTACAATGGGGAGCGATCAAGGTTTGCTCGGATCAAGTCATGCGTCAACTGATTCGTGTAGGTCAGATGGCAAAGGATCTGTCTGGTCTCGATTTGCTTCGTTCGATAGGAGAACGGCGGAGGGGGATCGTCGCCAGGCTGGGGAATCATAACTGAAAAATCGATCGTATCTTTGTCCAAACGTGGCGGTGTGCCGGTCTTCAGACGTCCGATCTCGAATCCGAGATCTCGCATGCAATCGGACAAGTGTTCCGCCGAGGCTTCTCCCGCGCGCCCTGCCGGAAAATGGTTCAGCCCGATATGGATAAGTCCCTTAAGGAATGTTCCTGATGTGAGCACGACAGCCTTCGCGGCGATCGTCTGGCCGGAGCCTGTCACGATACCGGTGACCGATCCTCCGGCTGTGAGCAGGCGATCGACGGTTCCTTCGGCAATGGTGAGCCGAGGCTCGCGCGTAAGCGTCTCCTGCATGGCTGAGCGATAGAGCGCCTTGTCGCACTGGGCGCGCAGTGCCCGCACGGCCGGTCCTTTGCTGGTATTGATGAATCGAAACTGAATGCCGGATCGATCCGTATTCCGCCCCATCTCACCGCCGAGGGCGTCGATCTCTTTGACCAGATGCCCCTTGGCGATTCCACCGATAGCGGGGTTGCAGGACATCTGCGCAATGCGGGCCTGCTCCATCGTCAGGAGCAAGGTCGTCACGCCCATTCGCGCCGCCGCAAGCGCGGCCTCGCATCCGGCATGGCCTCCACCCACCACGATCACATCGAATTCCATAGACACCGCTCCTACCTATTTGCCTATGCAGAACTCAGAAAAGATTCGATTCAAAATATCGTCGGAAGTGATTGCGCCCGTCACTTCGCCAAGCGCGTCGGCCGCCCCACGGAGATCCATGGCCACAAACTCCGGCTCAACCCCGTTACGAATCGAATCGAGGGCCTCTCGAATCGATACATGCGCACGTTCCAGAGCCTGGCGATGACGGACATTGGTGATCACTGATCCATCATTGGACTCCAAAGAGGACGGTAACAAGTACGATCGAATCGATTCTCTCAGCGCATCGAGTCCTACTCCTGTCCGCAACGATGTTACAAAAGCCTTGCTGCCGGTGCGTGCTTCGGC
>JAOUEB010000112.1 GCA_029858925.1 Nitrospira sp. | reverse complement strand
ATTCCCTCGGCAAACACGTCGAACACGATGCCATCGTAATAGTCGAACCCTCTAAATTCTCCCAAATCCAGAAACAGTGATTTCTGATGGCCTGCATCGCAAAGCAATCGATAGACCTTGGCTAACCGATCGAGCGACTGGATGAGAACGGTGTCCTTCCCGGCCAGCTCGCGCGCCCTCGAAATAATCTCCGCGTTGCCGGAAAGCTCCGGGGCTTCCAGTATGATTCGTCCGAAGCGCTCTGAGATTCGCTCTTGCCCAAGTATTTCCTGAAGTTTGGGAAGGTCTTTGCGGACAACCGCTTGCTCGGCCCGTTTCTTCCCTTCTTCCGACAGGCCGGCGCGAGTCAGCAACCGCTTGATAAATCCGACATGCCCGATTGAGACTTTAAACGACCTCAGACCGATCCGTTGCAGAGATTCGATCAAGAGCGAAATGATCTCCCGATCCGATGCGGGATCATCCACCCCAATAAGCTCCGCCCCGACTTGGAATATTTCACGATCTCGGCCGGCATGCTCGGGCTCATGACGGAATACCGTCGTGCGATAGGACAATCGCAACGGCGTGCGGGCGCCCATCATGCCCATGGCTACGGTGCGGGCAATCTGTGCGGTGGCATCCGGGCGAAGAAGGAGAATGCGGCCCGTCATTCGATCAGGAATTTTGTAGCATTTCTCAATGAGCTCGGGCTCGAGACCTGGTGCCAAGACATCCAAATACTCGAATGTCGGCAAGATGATCTCGTCGTAGCCATGGACGGCCAGCGATTCAATCAACAGGGTCTCGATTTTCCGGAAGCGTCGCGCAGCTTCGGGAAGGATCGTTGCCATCCCTGCTGGAACGAGAGACCGTTCTCTCAGCGGCTGACTTTGCCCCGAAAGAACGCTGTGCGTCGGTGGAGCAGCAGCCATAGCAACCTACTGGTATTGTCTAAAATCAGGAGAGGTTTGCAACTTTGACCGACAAAATATTGGAACTGGATTTGATTTGGTCCAAAACGCCGGACGGGAACGCTGTATCGGAGCCGATGATCAACAATGCGTCTCCACCGCGTTTTTCCAGCGCGCACTGCATCCGCACGATATTGATGCCGTTGTCTCCCAGCACTTTCCCGATCGTGCCGATGACGCCCGGGCGATCCATATTATGGATAAACAGCAGATGGCCTTCCGGCACCATTTCCACTTTAAACTGATCGATCTCGACGACCCGTGACTCTTTCTTATGATAGAGCGTGCCGGCCACTTGATGCGAAGCCTTACCGGCCTCGACCCGTACCCGAATGAGGCTCGTAAAGTCTCCGGCATCGGAGATCTTGATCTCTTTGACTTCAATGCCGCGCTCCTTGGCCACGATCGGAGCATTCACATAATTGACGGGATGCTGCAGAATCGGCGCGAGCAGACCCTTCAACACGGCGATCGTCAAGGACGCCACCGATAAGCCTGCGACCTCTCCGCTATATTCGACGGTGATCCGCTCGATCCCACCTTGGGACAATTGCGTTTGCAGCGAGCCCAGCTTTTCCGCGAGCGTGAGAAACGGTTGCAGGCGAGACAGCAGCTCAGGGGGAACGGAGGGGATGTTGACGGCACCCTTTGCCACACCCCTCGTGAAATAGTCGACGATTTGTTCCGCTATTCCAATGGCGACGTTTTCTTGCGCCTCGGTCGTCTGCGCGCCGATATGAGGGGTGCAAATAAAATTGTCGAGCGCCAACAGCGGATTGTCTGCCTTAACCGGCTCTTCTTCGAATACGTCGAACGCCGCCGCAGCCACCCGTTTTGTCTTCAGTGCCTCGCACAAATCTACTTCATTGATGATTCCACCGCGGGCGCAATTCACAATCATCACACCAGGCTTCATCGTGGCAATGGCTTGGGTGTTGACGATGCCCTTGGTCTCCGGCGTGAGCGGCGTATGCACGGAAATGATGTCGGCTTGCTTGAATAAATCATCCAGCCCAACCATCCTCACCCCCATCCTCTCGGCCTGCTCAGGAGCCAGATAGGGGTCAAAGGCGATCACGCTCATGCCGATCCCGTGAGCCAGCTTGGTCAAATGACTGCCGATTTGTCCGGCACCGATGATGCCGAGTACTTTGTTGTACAGCTCGACACCCATGAACTTGTCCTTTTCCCATTTGCCGGCTTTCACTGACGCGGTGGCCTGGGGAATGCGGCGGCTCATCGCGCAGATCATCGACATGGTATGTTCGGCGGTGGTCACGGTGTTGCCGCCCGGCGTATTCATCACCACGATGCCGCGGCGAGTGGCCGCAGGGGTATCGACGTTGTCCAGTCCGGATCCGGCCCGGCCGACGACCTTGAGCTTTTCAGCGGCAGCAATCAGTTCCGCCGTGACTTTCGTGCCGGAGCGCACGATCAGTCCGTCGACGTCTTTGATTTCCCGGTACAGCTCCTCTTTCGGCATTTTGGATTTCACCACCACGGTAAATCCGGCCTTTTCAAGCAGCTCTATGCCTTGCTTCGACAGACTGTCACTGATCAGAATTTTCATTCTTTCTGCGCTCATTCGGATGCCTCGTCTGGTTACTTCGCCATCAAGATTTCTTGCGCTTTTCCGACGCCACTGCCCAGTTTGACCGGATGGCCGAGCCCCTTCAAGACCATTTCAGTGGCAGCCAAAGCGGCAATGACATCGAACGTGTCTGCGTAGCCCATATGCGATAGGCGGAAGATTTTCCCTTTGAGATGATCCTGTCCGCCCGCAGCCGTCATGCCGTACTGGACCCTAAGATTCTTGTAGATTGCCTGCCCATCCACCCCATCCGGCGCACAGACCGCCGTCAAGGCATCACTGGGCGACTCCTTGGGAAACAGTGCCAAGCCGGCTGCCTTGATGCCCTCTCGCATTGCCTCGGCCAACCGGCCCTGCCGCGCAAACATCTGTTCCAGCCCTTCCGCTTTCATAATCTTGAAAACTTCCTGCAGGCCGATGATCAGCGAAACGGTCGGAGTAAAGAGGGTTTGGTTTTTGGCCTGATTCTCACGCTCCTTCTTGAAATTGAAATAGAAGGCGGAGTTTTTCGCTTTATCTGCCAATGCCCAGGCCTTGTCACTCACACTCACGAACGCCATACCGGGCGGCAGCATCAGGGCCTTCTGCGAGCCGGTGATGACCACATCAAGCCCCCATGCATCGGTCTTGATATCAAACACTCCGAGCGCGGTGATGGCATCAACCACCAGGATCGTTCCCTCATGCCCCTTGACGATTTCCCCCAAGGCCTTAACATCGTGAGAGACACCGGTCGAGGTCTCGCTCGCCTGCACATAGACTGCTTTAATGGAGGGATCTTTCTTGAGCGCATCAGCTACTTGCTGTGGATCGATGGCACGGCCCCACTCCACCTTCAATTCAGTCGGCTGTACGCCGAATGTCTTGCAGAGCTTGCCCCATCGCTCTCCGAACTTTCCAGCATTTACATATAACGCCTTGTCACCGGGTGACAGAAAATTGGAGACGGAGCCTTCCATCCCACCTGTGCCGGACGAAGCCAGCATCAAAACGTCGCCGCGAGTTTGAAACAACCACTTCAGTCCTTCCCGGACTTCGGCAAAGATCGGGTCGAATTCCGGCGCTCGATGATGGATCATGGGCCGGGCCATCGCGAGAAGAACTTCCGGAGGCACAGGCGTTGGGCCGGGAGCCAAGAGATACCGCTTCAACATTGATCAATCCTCCTTCGATGAAAGCCGGTGGGGCGCAACTTGAAAAAGAGGCGGTACGCTACCATTTGCAATGGGAAACTGTCAAGAAATCAGCCCACACAACCGATGATGTTTTCAGGACTTTTTGCTTTAAATCAAGCCGGCTCCGCACTCGAAACGTCAGCACACAATCGGGAGCAGGCGCAGATCGCATGACACCAAAGAGGGTCTTCACTCCTGCTTCAATTCCTTGACAAGTGATGGGGAGCCCGATAGTCTACCTCCATTCAGCAATCCCAATTTTCACGACGAGGCACATTTTGATGACGTCCAGCCTTCGAACCACAGACATACTGGTAGTGGGTGTTTTCTGTCTTGCGATCCCTCTTTCTGTATTATCTCCGCCTGTAAGTCTTGCCGAGATTACCTCCATAGAATCCGACGCGCAGGCGCCTCCCCAGGAAGAAGACATTGATTCAAACCTCGTACCGTTGGAGCCAGAACTGACCAGCGCTCCTCCTGATCTTGAATCGACCGGAGAATCCACTGATAAGAATACCGGCGGAACTGTCGCACCTCCCGCTGCAGCAAGCAATGCCGGCCTCTCGGCCGAAACTTCCGAGACGCCTGGTGCAGCGGCGGATTCAACTGTGACAACCTATAACATTCCAATCGTAGTTGACCCTGCAGTAGAAAGCCACATCCGCTTCTTCAATACATCGATTAGAGGCCGGTTCGAGCAATGGCTCACGCGGCTCAGCCGCTATCGCCCGCTGGTCGAAACCATATTTGCCGAGTTTGACCTTCCAAGCGACTTAGTCAATTTGTCGCTGGTTGAGAGTGGGTTCAACCCCTATGCCTACTCGCGGGCCAAAGCCACAGGTCCTTGGCAGTTCATGCAGGGAACTGGAAAGGCCTACGGGCTTCGCATTGACCATTATGTCGATGAGCGACGAGACCCGATTAAATCGACCGTGGCCGCAGCCCGATACCTCAGAGATTTGTACGATTTGTTCGGAACATGGCCATTAGCGATGGCAGCCTACAATGCCGGCGAGGGCAAAGTGATGCGCGCCCTGCGGAAAGCACAGGCCGAGACCTTTTTGGATATTTCAAAAACCAAGTTGATCCGCAGGGAAACCAAACAGTACGTGCCTCGAATCATGGCAGCCACCGTCATTGCGCGGAATCTCGATCAATATGGATTCAGCCAAGACTCTGCGCCTCCACACCAATTTGAAGAAGTCGTCGTGGACCGCGCGATGCATTTCCGGGCGATTGCCAACGCGACCGGTATTTCGTATGAAGAGCTTCGGCTGTTGAATCCTGAGTTGCGTCGCGATGCAACGCCCCCGAATGAATCCGCGTATCACCTCAAAGTTCCCGTTGGGACCAGCACGAAAGTCATGTCGGTGCTTGACCGGATCCCCACATACAAGTTTGCTCCCCTCATGGTAAAACGATCTCAGTACGCCAAAAAAGATTCTTCGCAATGGTATCGTGTTCGCGCGGGAGACACCTTGGAAAAGGTCTCGAAACGACTCCGTATCCCCTTAAAAACTCTCAAAGCGCAAAACAACCTTTCTAGTCCCCTCATCAAGACCGGTGAGTTCCTTAAGATCGGCCGTTAGGCCTGACATTCTGGAAAAAGCCTAGAGCGCATACATGTGCGTTGGACTGCACGTGCGCCGCTCCAACCATCGCATTCATCACAAAATATTCTGATGTGCCCGCTGATCGGCTGCGGTGACACGCTTGACGGCAAGAGGGGCTTTTTACTCGATTGGTTAACATGCGTGGATGAATGCGTTCTTCCCACGCGCCTCTGCGCGCCTAGGGCAAGTGCGCGGTGGAGGCTCCACGATGTTGTCAAAACAGAGGAGTGTGCCTGCTACGGATTTGCAGGAATCTTG
>JAOUEB010000111.1 GCA_029858925.1 Nitrospira sp. | reverse complement strand
CTGCAAGCGCCACATACCCTTTCCGGCGAAGATTTGGGATGTATCGGCACAACATTCGCCATAAGAAGCGGATGTGTGGTATTCTCAAACTGGTTGACGGTTACAACCCAGTCCCTCGCGCCTCTCTCAATCGTTTCAGGTGCCGCGCGATCGATGCGCTCATTCCAGAGCCAGTCCTCCGGGTTGTCTATCGAGCTGGGTTTTGAGACGGCTTCGAACGCCGGTGCCGTACTCAAACACCTACTATCACTGCAGGAAACTCCCTGCGCCAGCTTGGCTGTCTTACACATTCCGAGGCTGGTGATTGCTGCTCAGAAACGAAAGGTATCTCAATGGGGCGACTCAATCTAGAACGGCTGATGACATTTACGGACGGATCCTACCTGGCCATCAGCACCGAGTGCTCGAAGCAAGGTGAATTCTCCTGCACGGTATACAGTGCCACCGAGACGGATGATCGCACAGCTTTCCGTGTCATTTCGAACCATTTCCTCTCGGCATCCACCTGTCTGAGCGCCCAAGAGCATGCCTATTGCTGGGCATTAAGCTTCTATCCACGTGCCGCCGAATTCATGAAGAAACCGCCGTACTTGATCTGGCATGGCCCGCAGTCGTCAGGGATTCAGTAATTGATAGCGGGCACTCGCCGCTCTTCCAGCTTCATCACACGATGAGAAACGAGAATGGACAATTTCAACGACGGTCACACCGCCAGCATGCGCACAGGAGGCTTCTATGAGTTCAAGTAACGCCCTCAGACCAGCGGTCGAATCCAAGTGGGTGCGAATCCCAAATGGCACGAAGGTGCGCCATCGACGCGACGCCTACGAAGGCTTTATCGACGGCCTGACCGAGATTGTCGAAGGACCGGAACGTAATCCGGACGGGAAAACGCAATACCGGGTGAATATCGGCGGCGGGGTCAGGCAACTCGTATCGGAGGAGCACCTTAATATCCTCCTGGATCAGGAGGACCTGGTCATGATTGGGAAAGAAAAAGAGCCGTATCGTCGGCTCGTGACGACACGGCTGCGCGCCTCATTTGAGAACGATCGATTTATCCGCCGGGTGTGACGAGGTGCGACCAGCGGAGTAGCTATCTCGCCCCACACATGGTAGGATGCGCCGTCTCATCGCGGAGGGCCTCGCATGAGACGAAATCACAACGGCCCATCACCGATGTTGTTGGTACCGAGAATCTGACCGGAAGCCTGACCAAAGCCGCTTCTCTGATCGCGTCTTCGGCCCTCTCCTTCCCCTCGTGACTTGTTTCTCGTGTCCTCAGACAATATCATTCTTGGAAGGAGGAACCCCCATGGGTTCAAAATTGTATGTCGGCGGGTTGCCATACGCGACAACCGAATCGCAACTCACCACGCTCTTTGCGACACACGGGACCGTTGAATCGGCCCGCGTGATTGCGGACAAATTCACCGGCCAATCCCGCGGATTTGGCTTCGTCGAAATGTCAACGAGCGAAGAAGCGAAAGCTGCCATCACGGCCTTGAACGGAACAGAGCTGGATGGGCGGTCCTTGACCGTCAACGAAGCGAAGCCTCAGGAACCGCGTTCCGGTGGCGGCGGAGGTGGCGGAGGCCGTTTCGGCGGCGGGAACGACCGCAACCGCTACTAATCGAAACAAGCACCCCTTGTGAGCGATAGGTGGGGCGCTTCTTCTGAAGCGCCCCACCACCTCAACATCTCGGGTAACCATCCGCCTACGATCGCACCTCACTCCAAGTGCCGCACATTCGTTCGCATCATCTGTCTAACTGATGTCAATAGACCTGTCGAAGGCGCTTTCGACCCGTAAATTAAATTCTCTCCTCATTATATGAGCTACTTATTTCACGTTCGCTCCTGCACCCTCTACTGTTACCCCCTGCAATGTGTTAGAATGCCCCAGAATTAAGGAATGAACGGCGATCCTTCGCGTCCACGTTCCATCCCTGACCTTACGCGATTGATGTCAGTTTCGGCGCCCCTGGGTATTGTCCTGCGTCCTATCCTGAGCAGGGAATGGGCCTGGGAAGCGAACGGTTTGATCAGCATCCCTGCAATCACCGACCGAATGAGAGGAGCAACAGCGTGAAAATCTCATCATCATGGGGCACCGGCAAAACCTCGCGCAAACGCAAGCGGACCGTTCTGAGAACCAAGATCCGTTGGGACGTGCTCGGACTCCAGGATCCTGGACGTATTGAGGCAACACGGTCGATGGAAGATATTCGCAGCCAGATCATCTCCATGGCGAGTCAGGGACTGGGGGCCCATTCGCGCCCCGGTCAAAAAGCTGCACCCGCTAAATCAGCCGCCGATGCCACTGCATCAGTGCGAAAGCGGCGACGCGGCACTGCCCAATAGCATACCCATACGTTCGCGCTCACACATGTTCCGCAAACCAAGGAGGGCACCATCGCAGGACCAGGCAAAACAACGTTTGCAAAGCGAGATCGCGAGAAAGCGCGGCAGATGAAGCAGCGCGAGAAGGAAGAGCGTCGCCTTCAGCGTAAAGCTGAAAAGCACGACAAACCCCAAGACCAGGGCGGCGAAGATCCGGATCTTGCCGGGTTGCACTGGGGTCCTCAGGAACCGCTGTATTGACACTGCACGCCAGACCTTGACCGTTTCACAACGGAGGGCATAGAGTACAATCTCGTCAATACTCCGCCTCATCCAGGAGGTGGCGCCATGACCGTACACGCTATTGTGATCCGACCGGATAGATATGGCAAGTGCGGCCCTCTCTCCAATCCAACTGATCCCTGCAATTTAACTACGCTACCGTCCTCCAGATGGCCCTGGCCGGCCCTGGACCGACCGGTACAATCCTGCTCGGCGCGGCAGGACAACCTGCCGATATCGAATCAAGCACAACCATGCTCCAGCCGACCCCGGCAATGAGGCCACGCCATGTCCATCCGGTTGCTCATCGCTGAAAATCAACGACTATTCAGGCAAAGTCTGCGGGCGCTCTTAACGCGCGAAAGAGATCTCAAGGTCGTTGCTGACGCTGCGGATGGCCGTGAGGCATTCGATCTGGCGATGAAACACAAGCCCGACCTCGTTCTCATGGACATCGACATGCCGAATCTCGATGGAGTGACGGCTACCACGCTGATTCGTGGTTGTTTGCCCGGCACGAACGTCCTACTGCTCGCCGTGCACGATGAAGACACGCGGATTGTCTCGGCGATGCGAGCTGGAGCGTTCGGCTACATTCTCACAGACGTGGACCATGCCGACCTGTTGCGCATCATCAGGGCTGCCTACCGGGGAGAGCATGTCTTGTCACCTTCCATGCCCGATCGTTTTGCGCGCCAGGCGCTGGCGGCAGTCGGGCACGCACAGGGTGATCACCACACCCTCCTGTCCGGCCTGACTGATCGCGAGCGAGAGATACTAGCCTGTGCCGCAGCCGGCTGGAGCAATAAAGAAATCGCCGAGCATCTGTTCGTTTCGATTGAAACGGTCAAAACACACCTGCACCATATCTATCAGAAGCTTTCAGCAGACGGGCGCGTCGAGGCCGTACTGTTCTTTTTGCAGACGAAATAAGCCGCGCCGGCCCTTCCCTCATCTCACCCGAACGGTGTAGATCCATTCCACCCTTTAGGTGATGGCAACAAACTCACCCAAGTCGGTAGCATACCATCGACTGTGCGGGACAAGCAGTGGACATACCGATTCATAAGCCCAACGTCCGGCAAAGGAGGTGAGTTCAAATGCGTGACATGCATATCATCGATCATGTATGGGAAAACGGACTCCTGTATGTACTGGGGGCGTTTTTCGTGGGGATTATTGCGTTCGCGCTGACGACGGCAGGCTTCTAAGCAGTCAGTGCCGCACCAACTCTCCCTCCCAAATGTGCGTTCTCAAGAAAGGTCCGCCGGAGCCGCTCTCAGGCGGCTCCGGATGTGGCACCTGAACGTTCCTTGAGATCCATCCATCCCTTGACTGCAAGTCGAGCTTCCCACACCTTGAGTGCCGACCAAACTACCTGGTAGGCTCCAGCTCCACGTGCAGCACTGCTGGCCCTCCTGGGCAAAGAGGGGTGGGGAATCAAAAATGCGCCTAGCTCTGCTGTTGATTATCATTGGCCTTGTCATCTTTGGTCCACAACTATGGACCAGGCGGGTGTTCGCTCAATATAGCGGTCCTCGTCCTGACTACCCTGGAACCGGCGGAGAGTTGGCTCGGCACCTACTCGACCGGTTCGACATGAAACACATCACAGTGGAAACGACCGAGTTGGGCGACCATTACGACGCTGAATCCAAAGCAGTCCGCCTGACACCCGACAAATTCAGCGGGAAATCCCTCACGGCCCTCACGGTCGCCGCCCATGAAGTCGGGCACGCGATTCAAGATCATACGGGCTATCAACCTCTGACAGAGCGCGCGCGGCTCGTACGGGTCGCTCAGGGAGCAGAGAGAATCGGAGCCGTGGTCATGATGGGAATTCCAATTGCGACCGCGCTGGCCAAAACTCCCACGGCTGGCATGCTGGTATTGCTTGCCGGAATGGCCACGATAGGGATTTCCACGTTGGTGCATCTCTTCACCCTTCCAGTCGAGTGGGATGCCAGCTTCAGACGCGCCCTTCCCGTCCTCCAGCGTGGGAACTACCTGTCAACTGAAGACATGCGGGGGGCTCGCCGCATCCTCACCGCGGCCGCGCTGACCTACCTGGCGGCTTCATTAGGGAGTCTGCTCAACCTTTGGCGGTGGATCGGCTTCTTGCGGCGATAAACCCGGACAACTCGCTCATCTCACTATTCAACAGATAGTTCAGATTCAGAGAGGACCATACTTCGAGGACCCTCAGTCTAGCGCACTTCGAACGACAACTCTCTACTCGAAACCTTGCCGGCAGAATCCGCCAGTGAGATACGAACCCGATAGCTCCCCGCTGGAACTTTGGCATCCTTCATCGCAATTCCATCACTGTTGACATAGGGTCTGAGCCGATCGGTCAGATCGATCGAAATAAACTTGAGCAACGTCACTTTGAGACTGGCCAGATCGATAGAGCCGGTTTTGGGTATGAACCGAATAAGAAGTTCGGCCGGGCTGGGAATACTTTCCCCATCCTCCGGCTTGACGATTTCAATGCCGGGTCCGTCACTGCTCAGGCCGCGAGGTCGAATCATCTGGTCTGCAGAAGGAGGGGCAAGAGCCGCCTCGTCCGGCGTAATCAGCCACCCTATTTGCCCGGCCATCGCCGAAATAGGCACCGACCCTACCAGGCAACAGACGACTATTGAGATGGACAGCCTTAACCATCGACCTAATCGGCAGTTTAGAGAGAACAGCACCATCGAATCAGGGTCCATACCCCCATCTCCTCTTAGTGCGGAATGTATATTATCCGTCGTCCGAACCGAGCTGATGGTTCAAAGGCTGCTCTACAATCGCAGGGGCTCTGCAAGGTCCCTTTCACGAGCCGACCTATCATATCGTTCTATTGCACCACTCGCTACATATGAAGGATGGCGCAGGTGCAACCGTTCCCCTTCCCAAAGGTGGGTTGACAGAAGCCCTGGCACGCGCCTAAGAGAACCTACATTACCTATGCAATAGTATGGAATTCACATGAGGACATTCG
>JAOUEB010000110.1 GCA_029858925.1 Nitrospira sp. | reverse complement strand
GGCTTCCAGGCCCGGGACGGTTGTGACGGCCAGAAATACGGCGACGCCGGTGATCAGCACTCTCGTCATGGCGTTGCGCAGCCCGCCGTGGAAGGGAGATTCGTGGATCACGCGTGTGAATCGCATGGTGGCTATGGCGCGGTGCTACTGTGTGGTTGCCGGAGCTTTCCTCATGGCTGAGTAATGAACGACCGTCGCGAAGAGGGCCTTGTTTTCCTTCTTCGCTTCGATAATGACATGGTCGCCCACTACCGGCGGTTCATTCAACTCCGGGCGATTCTTGTCTTTGAACCGCACCTGTTTCGTCAGTTTTACCAAAACCGGCGCGGTCTTACCGGTCGTTTTGACGGCAATGTGTTTCTTGTCGATCGCCGTCACCGTGCCGACGACATGCAAGATGATGGCTTTCTCCGCAGCCACCGTTGTCGCCGTCAACAGAAATCCGAGCAGCACAATGCCGATAATCATAAGTCTTCGTACTCCGGGGTATGCACTCATTCCATCGCAAAGCCATCACCTGTGTGAAGATCAAGGCTAAGGCTGAGGCTATATTCCCCAAGTTGAACGCTTCGTTGCACCTCAACCTTGAACTCAGCCTGCCGCGATCGTCCGACCACTATACAAATTCTTCTGAGCGAATGCCACTTGAGGAGGCGGTGGAGGAGGTAGAGGGTAGATTGATAAGACGGTAGATGACGAGTGCGAGCACCGGCAGGTGCATCAGTAGTCCGCTTAGGCCCATGAGCCATTCCTCGATCCAGAAGGTCATGCCGAGATTGAAGGCCAGCACTCCATAATAGAGGCCGATGCCGAGCAAGAGCCGGTACGTGGTCGCCTGATGCGCCGGGAGGGCAGGGAGCCGTCGGTCCAATGGGAAATAAATGGCGAGAGAAAGGAATCCCACCACAGCCCAACCGATATAGTTGGCCATCGGTACGCCGAAGTGCCAGCCAGGGTCGGGATAGTAGTAGATCTTGCCCAGGAACCAGCGGTCGCCGCGCAGGGCCACCGGGTCGATGACCATGTCGATGAAGGCAAACAAACAGGCTGTTGCAAGCAATAGGGGCCAGCCTGTTCGTGCCGGGACATTGAATCGCAGCCGTTTCAACCCGATTCCGGTGGACGGTGTGGATGGCTCAATAGGGAGGAAGAAACAGAGCGCCACACAGTAGGCGGCATACAGGAGGAAACTGAAGGAGATGGAATCCATAAACGGAACGTCGGAGAAATACAGCTCTTCTCCGATGGTGGAGCCGTTGTAGAAATACCAGCCGAACGGAATTCCTGTGCGTGTTGAGGAATACTCGCACACAAATGCCGTGATCCAGCTGATCAGCCAGAAGCGCCATGTGCGAGGCCACCCGATTAATCGAATGGCAGCAAATAGAAATGCGGCGAGGAATAGGAAGACGTACGGGCGAAGTGCGATTGTTTTCAAGAACAGAACGAGAATATCCATCGATAGCGGCGTTGCTAGAAGCGTGGTGGAAACGGTAACACTCCCGTCCGCGTGGTTTCAAGATTGCGACGGGATGTGAGGGCTAGGCGTAGCCGTGGGACCTAAACCAGCCCACGGCCTTTCCCAACGCGACTTCCGGCGGGGTTTGGGGAATGCCGAGTTCGCGGATCGCCTTGCTGCAATCGTAGTGCATCTTGTACTTGGCCATCTTCACCCCTTCCAGCGGAATGCGCGGTGGACGCCCGGTCAGGTTCGCGAGCCAGTGATTGATGTAGGCAAGGGGCAGCACCGCCGATCGGGGCAGTTTGACGGAAGGCGCCTTGATGCCGGTCAGTTTGCTCAGGATCTCGAAGACTTCGCGCAGCAGCAAATTCTTGCAGCCGAGAATGTATCGTTCGCCGATGCGGCCTTTCTGCATCGCCAGCAGGTGGCCTTCTGCAACGTCATCGACATCCACAATATTCATGCCGGTTTCAATGTAGGCCGGCATCCGGCCCTTCATGAAGTCGACGATCATCTGTCCCGTCGGCGTGGGTTTCACGTCGCCTTCACCGACCGGCGCGCTGGGATTGACGATCACGACCGGCAGCCCTTCTTTCGCCATCCGCAAGACTTCCTGCTCGGCGAGATATTTCGATCGCTTGTAATGTCCCGCCATCTGCGCCAGCGAGACGGGCGTGTCTTCTGTGCCCGGTCCCCCATCCGGCGGCAATCCGATCGCGCCGATCGTGCTGCAATAAACGATGCGTTCGGCGCCGACCTCGCGCGCGGCTTGCAGGAGATTCTTCGTGCCCTCGACGTTCACGTCATAAAAAATAGAGGGGTCTTTAGCCCAGAGGGCGTAATGCGCGGCCACATGATAGAGCTGCCCGCACTCGGCCAGTGCGTGGCGTAGGGAGGCTTTATCCCGGAGGTCCCCGTAGGCATGCTCGATCTTAAATGATTGGAGATTCGAGAAATCGCTGTCACGCCGGGCCAGCACGCGCACGTCGACGCCGGCTTTGATCAGCGCGCGGACAACCGCCGCCCCGACGAATCCGGTCGCGCCTGTAACGAGGGCTTTCATAGATTGGTGAGGGGTGAACGGTAAAGGGTAAGGGGATTGAGAGCAAGACGATGAAGATTGAAGGACCGTTTCCCTCGGGTTCTACTCCTCACCCCTAGCTCCTTATCCCTAACAGTCAGTTTTTTCTAGAGGTGATATATCGCGCGATCTCGCGCAGCGCATCGGCGGAAGGGCCGAACGAATCCAGTCGCCCGATGGCGCGCGCCACACAGTCGTCCGCCAGCTTTTGAGCTCCCTCGGTTCCATAGAACGTCGGGTAGGTTTTCTTGCCGCGCTCGGCGTCGGTGTTCGGGTTCTTGCCAAGTTCCTCACGCGTGCCCGTCACGTTCAGCACGTCATCGGCGATTTGAAAGGCTAACCCGATGTCTTCGGCATAGCCGGTCATACCGTCCAGCTGCCGATCGGTCGCGCCGGCGGCGATCGCGCCCATACGGACTGCCGCGCGCATGAGCATGCCGGTCTTGTGTTTATGAATGTTCTGCAGGGTGGGGAGGTCGATGTCTTTGTTTTCGGCTTGAATGTCGAAGACTTGTCCCCCGACCATGCCGAGGTTGCCGGATCCAAAGGCCAACTCTTGAATGATTTGGACTTGGCGCACCGGATCGAGGCCCTTCATAAGATCCTGCCTGCTGATGAGGTCGAATGCCATCGTCAGCAGCGCATCCCCGGCCAGAATCGCCATGGCCTCGCCATAGACTTTGTGGTTCGTCGGCTTTCCCCGGCGGAAGTCGTCGTTGTCCATCGAGGGCAGGTCGTCATGAATCAGCGAGTAGGTATGGATGAGTTCCAACGAGCAGGCGACCGCCATGAGCCCGGGCGGGGTCTGGCCCAGCGCTTCCGCCGCGGCAATCGTCAGAATCGGCCGAACCCGTTTTCCACCCGCCATCAGGCTATAGCGCATGCTTTCATGGAGTGTAGTCGGCGGCGTGACGGCCGGTGGTGTGACTTCGTCGAGGAAGCGATCGACGGCTACTCGTTTTTGTTCAAGATAGTCTTTGATATTCATAGGGTGCGAATGGGCTTTTATTGAGAAAAGTACCAAAGATCCGAAGATTAACAAACGATTTGGGGATGAGTCAAACAGGGGGGGCATGGGCCGTCGCCCACGATCACCTCCTCGCTCCCTGAGCGCGCACCGGGATTTATGGGAAGCCGCAATCGCGGTCGGTGCTCGCTCAATGGGCGCGGCGGGAGGCAATTGCGGGCGCTGGCCCATCGAATTAAAGGAGGAAGAGGTAGAGAGTGGCGGAGGGACAGGAGAGGGGGCTCATGGTCTTCTGTGCTCGCGCACCCCGCACGCGAGACTGGTCAGAGTTTATATCGAGGGCGGTGCTCGGTGCATGCGCGCAAATTAGGGGACCATGAGCCCCCTCTCCTGAAAAGAAGGAGGGGCAAGTTCGAAGGGGGAACTAAATAAAAGGAAGAGTTCGTTCCGCCCTCTGCCAATCACTCTCCTGAAAAGATGGGGCGGCGGGTGTTCGCATCCCGCTGAATGGGACGTGAACCCATCAAGGTCGGGTGATATGCCGATCAGCATCCACACTGTTGGGTCGCACCATGAACGCATCCCGTCACATTTGATGCAGGTACGGCAATGCCGTATCGTATATTGTGCGCATGTTCACGGTTATTAAACCCCCTACGTTCGTCCGCCTCGCGAGCCACTCTTGGAATGATGAAGATCGAACAAACTTCATTACTTTCATCGCCACAAATCCAGATGCGGTGTTGTTGTACGAGGGTCAGGAGGCTTACGAAACGTTCGTTGGGGGAGTGCTGGCCGTGGCAAGCGTGGTGGGGTGCGGGTGATTTACTTCAATCGCCTCGCCAATGGGGAAATCTGGTTACTACTGGTCTACGGAAAGTCCATGCGTGAAAACATCCCGGCGCATGGGCTTCGGCAAATCAAAGAGGAGATCACAAATGCGTAAAGCCCAACAGAAATCTACTGGGCGTCAGCCCACAGTGGACATCGGCGCCGAGCTACTCTCGTCGGTGCGTGAAATGAAGGCCGGTATCCGTGCTCGCGTCCGGCGTCCCGACATTTCAGAAGTCGCCCACGCTCGTTTGGTGTCCGGGCTTTCTCAGATCGCCTTTGCAGCACTACTTGGAGTCTCTGTACGCACCCTTCAAGACTGGGAGCAAGGGCGTCGCGAACCATCCGGGGCGGCAAAAACCCTTTTCAAGGTTGCCGAGCGCCATCCTGAAGTTCTGCAAGAACTCGTTGCGTGAAGTGGTACGGCCCAGCTCAGTATTCAATCTGACAGGATGCTTAGCCCGCATTATTCATGACGGTTCGTCGCGAAATCGAGTTCCATGGGAATGGGGACGTTTCGGGTTTCGAGTAGCAGGTTTCAAGTTTTCGGAACATCTTTTCTGATCACACGAAACACGAACCCCGAAACTCGCAACTCCGTTCTCCAGAGCGGCGAATCCGCGATGGCAGCAGAAGCGTTCATGAATCATGCGGGTTAGGCTTCTCCGTCGACCGACCCCACCCTGGCCCGCGATCCGCCGAGTGGCGCGGCGGCGACCGATGTATGGTGAGCCGGTGATTCGCTTGCTCGCTGAGATCTGGGAGGCCGCCGGATATCTGTGCGGGCCACGCCGGAAGGCAGCCATCCCGGATTGGCTGCCCTGGTGACAGCGGCGCGCCACGGTTACGCTGGTGATTGAGGCGCAGGTGCGGCGGATCGTGCCCGGCAGATCGATCGGCGACTGCGGGATCGGACGCGACGAATCAAGCAGCGGCTATATGGCACGACGCGGCCGGGCTCGTTGCTCAAGCACTGGATCCACAGCAAGACGGAGCACTGGGATGTCCGCACACCGGGCTATCTGGAGATCGACCTGGTCAGGCAGGAGTACGCTGAGGAAAATGAGGACACAGGGGAAGGATTCACGAGCTTCATTCAGATGAACACCTGTCCGAACAATGGGGAGAATCTCATTTCTCATCTTAAGAGAAATCACTTTTCATTACACTATTGACCAAAGAGATGACATCATCCAGGGGAAGCCCTCACATAAAACTCTATTCTTGAGTCCGCAATGAGGTTTGTCTGGTGGAATTCTCGAGAAACCTTTTGTGC
>JAOUEB010000109.1 GCA_029858925.1 Nitrospira sp. | reverse complement strand
TCATGGGCCGTCCCATGGATATCCTTCCGTGGCGATCGTTCCACGTGAATACGTTGCCCCGTTGCAGCCCAGGTGACAATCCCCGGCACCGGCAAAACTGTCGGAACTGCCTGAGGTCGCCTATCATGCGCCTGCTTCCGTGCTGTCGGAGGAAGGAATCGCACGCAATCTTTGTCAACGATCACACACCCTGATGGAACGGCGATGTTGGAGATCCTGCTCTTCTTCACAACTGCCTGAAGGACACGCTCAACTGCCTGAAGAGTCGGCGGTCGATCCGATGTACTGCATTTCCGCAGCAATGAACGGATCAGGCGCCGCTGCACTGCGAGCGGCAGTTCCCGCAAAAAGGCTCGGTCGATTGCCTGTCCGCCGTCAGGCAGCCGATCGATCCGACCAGTACATAGCGCAGCAACCTGCTCATCGAGATACCGGTCTTCTTCACGGCAGGTATCAGCGAGTCTACAGAGGGCCTTCACCGCCGACGGCGCCACCCCCTGCAAGACAGGAATGATCTCTCGTCTAACTCGGTTTCGCAAATAGACCGGTTTATCATTACTGGAATCACGACGAAAGGACAACCCCTCACGCTGAAGATAGGTAAGGATGTCGCTCCGTCTCGTCTCGTACAGGGGCCGAACGATGACGCCGTCCCGGCATGCCGGCATGCCGGAGAGGCCCGACAAGCCCGCCCCGCGCAGCATCCAGAGGAGCACCGTTTCAGCTTGATCGTCGGCGGAATGTCCGACGGCAATCCGATCCGCCCCGCATCGTCGGGCAATATCCGCCATGGCGCCGTACCGTAAGTCACGGGCCGCCGCTTGCAGAGAGATCCCCCTTGCCCGCGTCTTCACATCGAGCCGCGTCGTATAGAGAGGAATCTCCAGCCGTTTACAGAGCGTTTCCACAAATGCTTGATCGCCCTCCGACTCACTGCCGCGCAGTCCATAGTTAATATGGACTGCACTCACGGTCAGGCGCCACGAGGTCCGCAGCCGATTCAGGAGCGACAGGAGCGCGACTGAATCGGGGCCTCCGGACAGGGCGATAAGAAGATGCTGCCCAGGCTCGAACAGTGCTCTCGCTCGAATCGTCTTCACGATCCGGTGGAGCAGGGCCGGCCACGCTTGCCGTCCGATCCTGTTCGCTGCTTCAGTCTCCGCAACGGTCATCGCTCCCCCATCGCGTCGTGATGCTTGCGCAACATCATTCTGGCCGACTCCACATCGAGCGAGATTTGGCGGCTCAAGGCATCGGCTCCTGAGAATTCCATGTCGGGTCGGACCAGCTCGATAAACTCGACGGTCATCTGCTGTCCATAGAGATCGAGGACATCATCCAACACATGCACTTCGAGCAGCCGTTCTCCCCCATCGAACGTAGGCCTCGTGCCGATGTAGGACACGGAATCGTAGCGTCGTTGGTTCCACACAGCCACGGTTGCATAGACTCCGTCGGCTGGGACGACGCGATCAGACGGCACAGGAAGATTGGCCGTCCGCCACCCCAATGCCTGCCCTCTTTGTGCGCCGGGAGCAACCACCCCGGTCATCGCATACTGGTGTCCGAGGAGAAGCGCCGCTTGACCGACATCGCCGGCCTGAACGAGTTGCCGAATTCTTGTTGAGCTCACGACACCCCCGCAGGCCGTCACCGAAGCCATCGGATGGACGACGAATCCATACCGGCCTCCCAATGTGACAAGATCGTCAATCTTCCCGGCGCGCTTGTGTCCGAAGGCAAAATGCTGCCCGACAAACAATTCTTTCAGGCCTAGCCCTCGTGCCAGCACTTGCTCAGCAAAGGCGTCAGGCGACAGCATCGCAAAGGTCCTGCTGAATTCCAAGAACACCACTTCATCGATCCCTGCTGCTTGAAACCGCGCAAGTTTCTCATCCGGACCGGTCAAGAACTTCAAATCGACGTGCGGCGCCAAGATCTTCACCGGATGCGGGTCGAACGTCAGCGCCAGAGCCGTTCCTCCGGCCTCGCGGGCAGTCTGTGATACCGCCTGCAACAGCGCGCGATGCCCGATATGGTGTCCATCGAAATTCCCGATTGTCGCAACAGGATACGGACGAACGGCCTCGCCTACATATCCTCGGGTCACCTTCATGGACACGGTCAATGCAACAGCCGGACGGCGTCTTTGGAGAAATAGGAGAGGATGAGGTCGGCGCCCGCTCGTTTGATCGCCAAAAGCGATTCCATGATCGCGCGCGATTCATCAAGCCATCCGGCCTTTGCAGCGGCCTTGATCATGCTGTATTCCCCGCTCACTTGATAGGCGGCAATCGGGAGGAGCGTTCGGCTGCGGGCGGCCGCAATGATATCCAAATAGGGCATGGCCGGTTTCACCATGACGATATCCGCTCCTTCCTCAATGTCGAGATCGATCTCGCGAAGGGCCTCGCGCGCATTGGCCGGGTCCATTTGGTACGACTGCCGATCGCCGAACTGCGGGCTGGAAAAGGCCGCGTCTCGAAACGGCGCGTAGAAACAGGATGAGAACTTTGCCGCATAGGCCATGATCGGCACATCGGAAAATCCGGCCTGGTCCAGCTCGCTCCTGATGGCCGCCACGCGGCCGTCCATCATATCGGAAGGCGCCACCATGTCGGCGCCTGCAGCAGCATGGGTGCGGGCCATGGTCCTGAGACAATCCAATGTTTCGTCGTTGAGAATCTTGCCGTCTTTGACGATCCCGCAATGTCCATGGTTGGTGTACTCATCGATGCAGACATCGGTAATGACCATCAAGTTCGGCGCCTGCTCTTTGACCGCTTTGATCGCCCGCTGCACGATGCCGTTCGGGTCCAAGCCGGCGCTGCCCCGTTCATCCTTCTGCGCCGGAATGCCGAAGAGGATGATCGCCGGAATACCCAACGCGCTGATCTCGCCTGCTTCTTTGACCAACAGATCAATCGAGAGCCGGAACTGTCCCGGCATCGAGCCGATTTCTTCGCGCCGGCCCCGCCCTTCGACGACAAAAAACGGCGCGATAAAATCGGCGGGAGACAGGGCGGTCTCCCGCACCATCCGCCTGAGCGATTCATGTTGCCGAAGGCGCCGCAACCGCTGGATCGGGAATGCCATATCTCCTTACTTCTTTCGCGGAAGGTTCGTTAAAAACACGACGAGATCGCGAACGGAGATCACGCCGACCAGCTTGCCCTCGCGCGTCACGCCGAGATGGCGCAGATGGGATTTGGCCATCAAATCGTTGGCGTCGAGCAGCGTTTTGCCCTCTTCAATGGTCATAATGGGAGCCGACATGATCTGCTCGACCGTGGTCTTCGTTGCATCCGCTCCGGCGGCGACGACCCGGCGCATCATATCCGTGTCCGTCAAGATCCCGATAATTTCCTTCTCGTTGGTCACGAATAAACTGCCGATCCCTCGATCGCGCATGATACGGGCAGCCGTCTGCGTATCAGTATCCCGCGGCACTGTGACGAATTTCTCTCGTGGAATCATGAATGACTTCACTGGAACCATGCCATTACCTCCCCTTGTAATGTTCTGCTACCGTCTGCTTTACGACGTGCCCGCTGTGACCTGTTCCCTGCGTCCCACGTCATAATAATGGACAATCGCGTCCACCAGCGCCGGAATCGTATTTTCTCCCGGCATGATCGAGACCGTCAAACCGAATTCTTCGGCGGTCTTGGCCGTGATGGGGCCGATGCAAGCCACTATGACAGATTGCAAGAGCGGTCTCACCCGTTCCACACCACCGAGCATCGTGACAAAATTGCGAACCGTGGACGAGCTCGTAAACGTCACAACCTGGATCTGCCGATCCATCAGTTGCCTGCGCCATCCATCCCCCTGCCCTTGCCCGTCCTCGCTTGGAGTAACCGTACGATAGACGGTCACCACATCGACATGAGCGCCACGGGCTCGCAGTTCATCCGGCAACAACTCACGCGCCACCTCCGCGCGTGGAATGAGAATCCGCGCCTGCTTCAGATCCTCCCTTCCCAACGCCGCAATGACTCCTTCCGCCTGATAGTCGGCCGGCACCAAATCCGCCTTGACCCCGAACTTTTCAAGCTCCTCAGCCGTGCGAGGTCCGATGCAGCAGACCTGCCGGCCGGCCAGACAGCGCGCATCCAATCCATTCGCCCGCAGCCGGCTCATGAACCGGCCCACCCCGTTCACACTGGTAAAGATGACCCACCCATAGCTGCCGACTGACCCAATCGCCCGATCCACAGCGGTCCAATCGTCAGGTGGAAGGATTTGGATGGTCGGCGCTTCAACCGGTTCGGCCCCATAGGCGGCCAACTGCTCAGCCAGTTCCGCCGCCTGTTCCTTGGCCCTCGTCATCAAGACACGCTTACCGAACAGCGGCCGCTGCTCGAACCAGTTCAACTGCTGCCTGAGTCGAACTACGTCGCCCACCACAATCACCGTCGGGGGCTCCATCTTGGCTGCCTCAGCCTTGCCGACGATATCGGCGAGCGTCCCAACTACCGTCTGTTGCGCCGCTCTGGTTCCCCAGCGAATGATTGCCGCCGGTGTAGCCGGCGACCGCCCTTCAGCCGTCAAATTGGCAACGATTGCCGGAAGATTTTTCATGCCCATGAGAAAGACCAGCGTGCCTTGACTCGTCGCGAGTCTGGGCCATTCCACTCCGGTCGACGGCTTGTCCGGATCTTCGTGCCCCGTGACGAACGTGACGGTGGAGGCCAAGGTCCGATGGGTCACGGGAATTCCGGCATAGGCCGGCGCCGCAACGGCGGCCGTGACGCCGGGAACCACCTCGAACCCAATACCAGCCGACGCCAGCACTTCCGCCTCTTCTCCGCCCCGCCCGAATACGAAGGGATCGCCGCCCTTGAGCCGCACGACAGTTTTTCCATCCCGCGCCCGCTCGATCAAAAGCCGATTGATCTGGTCCTGCGCGGGATACTTTCCTTTGCCGCGCCGCCCGACATACACACGCTCCGCATGATCCGGCGCATGGGAAAGAATGGCGGGATTGGCCAGATAATCGTACAGGACCACATCCGCCTGCTCAAGACATTCCTTTCCGCGAAGGGTCAGGAGTTTGGGATCGCCGGGACCGGCCCCGACCAGATAGACTGTGCCCTTCGAACATGGCGCCGCCATCAGGCTGTTCCGTAAATATCACGAAGAATCTTGTCGCCGCCCCGTGCCAACAGCCGTTCAGCCAGCTGCACGCCCAACGCGTGCGCCTCTTGGCTGCTCCCTTGAATTCGATCACGAAGAACGGTCTTGCCGTCAACACCCGCCACGAGCCCATCCATCATCAACTGCCCGTTGGACAGCGTCGCATAAGCGGCAATCGGCACTTGGCAGCCGCCCTCCAGCCGAGCGAGGAAGGCCCGTTCCGCCGTGACGGCCGTCGCAGTGGTGCGATCGTTGAGGAGTTCCAAGACGGAGCGCACAAACTGGTCGTCGCTGCGCCCCTCGATGCCCAACGCTCCTTGTCCGATTGCCGGCAAACTGAGAACGGGATCCAGATACTCGGTAATCTCCTGTGCCCAGGCCAACCGATGCAATCCGGCCGCGGCCAGCACAATGGCGTCGAACTGTCCTTCCTTAAGCTTTCTCAGCCGCGTGTCCAAATTTCCGCGCAACATCTCGAT
>JAOUEB010000108.1 GCA_029858925.1 Nitrospira sp. | reverse complement strand
TTCCCTGCCTTGCCTTTCCGTTTCCGATCTAGGTAAGATCCAGCTCTTCAAAACCATGCGTCTGAATGGCTAAGGGATTGGTGTGTCACGAGAATTCTCGCTCGCAGAGATCTTCCAGCTGGGCTATTACTGGGAAACCAAAATCCTCTTGACGGCGGTCAAGCTGGATGTGTTTTCCGCGCTGGACGGCAAGCCGAAAACGGCGAAAGAAGTGGCGGGCCGTATCGGAGCCCATGAGCCGACCCTCACCCTCTTGTTGAATGCGCTCGTGCCGATGCGGTTGCTGACGAAAGAAGGGGATCTGTACGGGAATTCTTCGACAGCGGAGAAGCACCTCGTCCGGCATTCGTCCCAGTATATCGGCCACTTGCTTGTGCTGCACGATGCGGAATGGAACAACTGGGGGAAGTTGGAGGAGACGATCCGAACCGGGCGCCGGCCGGTGGACCGGCATGTCTTTGAAACCGATCCTGAATTGGGAAGCAATGTGTTGGCGGTGCTGCATCGTATCGGTCAGCAGAGCGGACCGGATTTGGCCAAGCGGTTGAAACTGGCTGGGCGTGAACGGCTGTTGGATTTGGGCGGCGGCGCGGGAACCAATGCCATTGCGTTTTGTCGGGTCTATCCCGAATTGACCGCCACGGTCTTCGACCTTCCTGCGACGCTTGGGTTGACGGAGAGGACGGTGAAAGAGGCGGGGCTGGAAGCGCGGATTGCGCTACTCCCCGGAGATTTCAACCGGGATACTCTCGGCGGCCCCTATGATGTAGCGCTCATGTCCGACATTTTGCATTATCAAACGTTCGAGTCGAATGAAGCCTTGGTTGGCAAGGTGTTCGCTCATCTGGCGCCGGGTGGCCGGCTGGTCATCAAGGATCGTTTTCTGGACGAGGCGGGAACAGGTCCGGCTTGGACGACTGCCTTTGCCATGCATATCTTGGTCAATACGCAGCAGGGCGGCTGTTATAAAACAGGCGATGCGATGAGCTGGATGACCAAGGCCGGGTTCACTTCCGTCACGGAGCTGGAGAAAACGGCCGTGGTGCAAGGGGTGAAAAATCGTGAAGCGTGAAACGTATTTCGTGAAGCGCAAACGGGATTGCGAGATACGCTTCACGAGCGACGAACGACGAAGGGTCTGATCGTATGGATTGGTTGCGAGAACCGGGGTTTTTCGGGACGCATGCCACGGTGGGAGCGGACCTGAGCCAGTTTATGGCGACGCTCTTTACCGGCTTATTCGTCCTGGGATGGTTTCAGGCTCGGAAACGTCGTGCGGACGCTCACCATTGGTTGATGCTGGGCGGCATGATTTCGATGCTCAGTTTTTTCATCGCCTATTATTTGTTCCGGCAACTCGGCGTGCTGGCGTTCGAGGGCAAGGAAGGCTTTGGAGGATCGCAGGCCCTCTACGATTACGTGTTTATCCCTGTGCTGACGCTCCATATCATTCTGGTCATCATTGGATTGGTCATGGCCGTATACATGATTGTGCTGGGCTTTCGTTCCCAGCAGTTCGTGGACGGCATGCGGTCGCTTCGCGAGTCGCTGTTGCAGACGACATGGAAAAAGGTGGGGTTGATCTTGGGCCTGATTACGGTCGTGGTGCTCGGCTTGTTTGGTTCGCGCGTTGTCACCGCCGGATTTTCCATGCGGAAGCTGGAGGTCTATCTAGTATTTCTGAGCATCGTGGCCTTTGTCTTTGGAATTGAAATGGCGATCCAGCGTATTTGGCCGAACGGAGGGCAGCGCCATCGCGCCCTCGGCCGCTTCACGATGGTCATTTACTGTGTGCTGTTCGTCACCGGTAGCTTCACCTATACGATGTTGTACATTCTGTATCCGGGAAAGATTGGATAACGGCCCACAGCTGATAGCTGTCAGCTGACAGCTGGAGGATTCTATGCTGACTTGCGGCTGTGGGCGTTGGATGCATACGGCGGGCATTGAAGAGCGGGCCTGCGACGACGGGGCGTCGCAATGGTTCATCCGATCAGAATGCCGTGGGTGTGGATTGAACGTGGGGATCGATGTGCCGGCGGGGCAGGTGAATGGGTTGGTCGATCGGCTCATGTGGACAGACGAGGCGTTGCACCGCTTGGAGCGGATGCCGCCGTATATGACGCCGCTCTATCGGGAGGACGTGGAAAGCGCGGCTCGCATCCGTGGCGAACGGGTCATCACGCATGAGACGTTGCTGCGTCCCGTCACTGGGGAACGGATCGAGTGGGAACCGGAAGCAGAACGGCGGCTGGAGAAGGTGCCGGCTCCGGTCCGCGCGATGGCGCGGGTCGAACTGGAGCGTACGGCGGCCGATCGCGGAACGTTCCACATCACCGTGGCCTTGATGGAAGAAATCAAAGCCAAGTACTTTGGGATGGGTGCTTCAAAATAGTGATGGCCGGTATTCGTTAAACGTGAATTGTTAACCGGATTGACCAAAGACATTCGGCAATTACGATTCACGGTTCACGATTAACGATTCACAAAGGTTGCTATGCTGCATCGGATGGCCCTGCGAGTATTGCCGAGTTTGAGCCTGGTGGTCACGGAGGACTCTGTCCGCAAACAGAAGCGGATCGTGATGTTCGTGCCAGGATTCGTCGCGTTCGGCGTCTATCGGCTGGCCAAGCATCTCGTCCCGCTCGATGACGCGCTCGTATTGCTCTCGGTGAGCAGTCTGGTGGCGGTCGTGACGGCGCTGGTGGCCTATCGCGTCGGACGAGCGGCTTCGTGGTCGGCGATGATCCGTGAAGATGGGAGTCGCCTGCTCGGCTGGGTGGCCGGTTGGATCGGCGCGGTCTATGGAGTTCAGCTCTCACTGCTGGTCTTGGCGATCTTGTGGATGGCAGGGTACAGCTACCTCCAACATCCGGACGGTCCGGCGATGATGGCGATTATCATTTCCTGCACGTCGGTGGCGCGCGACGCATTCGAGATCGGTCACGTGCGGAAGGTTGCGTTGATGGGAAAACCGATGCCAACATTCCCCGACGGCGCCGCCCTGCGCCGGATGCTGGGAAGCCATGCGGCACAAGTCGGTCCCTGGGTTGCGGCTGGATTGGCGATCGGTGCGGCGGCAGCTTCGTTCGGGCAGGTCGTGGGGGGCCAACAGGCGGCGCTCGTCCAATTGGCTGCTGTCACTATTCTGGGCGGCGCGATCGCACTGTGCGCCTATTTTGGCGGGTTGAAGCCTCAGGCGTCATGGATGGCGGGATTGGCCGAGACCAAGACCACCGAGTTGCTCAAATATTGGTGGTGGCCTGGCCTGGCCTTCGCCGCCACGTACTATCTGGTTGCGATTGGCCTGGCCGTTTTCGTATTGAAACAGCCGGAGCTGTCTATGACTTTTGCAGTGACCGGCGGGGCGCTCGTTACCGGATTGATAGCGCTCTATGGCTATTATCTTGGCTACCGCAGAAATGTGGAGGAACAACAGGGGCGGAGCCTGAGTCCGGCGCTCCTTCGCTGCCCGTTTGTCATGGGCATTCTTGGAAAGTCGGCAAATATGAGCGCGTCGATCGCAACGGCGCCAGGATCGAAGGGCTAGTGGCATGATCGTGACCCGTTCAAGAGAGAAACTATTGACCCTCATGCTGATCGTTGCAGCCGTCGCATGGTGCGGTCTGTTCAGCCCGGTTCTTGATGTTCACGCGTTTGCCGAAGAGTCAACGGATCTCTACTTCAATACGCCTGGGACGCCGCAAGGTCCGCCTGCTCCGGCGCCACACGAGACGGCCTATCCACGGATTGGTTCGTTTGACAGCCGGTTGCTCGTATGGTTCGTCACGCAACAGCACACCTACTTCGGCGGCTTTGTTCTGGCCTTGCCGCTGTTTTGCGCGCTGCTGGAGTTCCTTGGATTGATCACCAAGAAGCCGGCGTTGGCGCTTCGTTACGATGGTTTGGCGAGGGATCTGGCGAAGGTGGCGCTTTTGGCGCTGTCGGTCACGGCGCTCATCGGCAGTCTGATGCTGACGATGTTCATTACGCTCTACCCCAGTTTCATGAAATACATGGGCGGGACATTCAAGTCCTTCATGCCGTACTACGCCGCGGTGTTTGTCGGAGAGTCGCTGCTGCTGATCGTCTATTACTACAGTTGGAATCGGATGGCCGAGCGGGGGAAGAAGTGGATTCACGCGGCCATCGGGATTCTGACGAACATCGTGGGCACCGCATTGCTGCTGCTGGCGAATGCCTGGTCCGCCTTCATGATGGCGCCGGCCGGCGTGGATGCCCAAGGGCGTTTTTTGGGCAATGCCTGGCACCTGTTGCACTCGGCGCTGTGGAATCCGCTCAACGTCCATCGATTCCTCGCGGACATCATGTCCGGAGGGGCCGTTGTGCTGGCCTATGCGTGCTACCGGTTTTTCACCGCCAAGTCGAACGAGGAACGGGCCTATTTCGACTGGGTCGGCTACGTGTTTTTGTTTGTGACGGTGTGCGCGCTGCTGCCGATGCCGATCGCCGGCTATTGGCTGATGGGGTCGGTCTTCGTGTTCCGCCAAACCATGGGCGTGACGATGATGGGAGGGCTGTTGACCTGGCTGTTCGTCGTGCAGGCAGTGCTGATCGGCGTCCTGTTTCTCGGCATCAACTATTATATGTGGCAGGGGATGGCACGGATGAAGGGCGCGGAACGGTATCAGCCATATTATCAATTCGTGCTCGGCGGCTTGACGCTGGCGCTTTTCATCTGGCTGACGCCGCATACGCTCATGATGTCGGGGAGCGAAGTCAAAGCAATGGGCGGCGCGCAGCATCCGGTGATCGGAAATTACGGCGTCATGTCGGCCAAAAACGGCGCGATCAACGTCATTCTTCTCTGCACCGCCCTCAGCTTTCTCTACTATCGGCGGGCGAGCCGAGCCATGACGGTGCCCTGGATCAGAACCGGCAACATCGTCATCGCCGTGCTGTTCACTGTCGGCATGCTCAATATCATCGGGCTATCCGTGTATGGCTACTATCTGCCTGCGAAGATCCGTGTGGGACTGTCGGCGCCGCAGGCCTTTACAACGTTCACGGTCATCGTGGTTGGCCTGGTGATCAATCGTTTCATGCTCAAGCGGGCGGTCGTGCATGGGCCGGTTCAGTGGGGAAAGATTCCGTTCCGCGGCATGGTGGTGCTGTTTGGGTTGTCGGCGGCCTTTACATGGGTGATGGGATTGATGGGCTTCATCAGATCATCGGGCCGGTTGTCCTGGCATGTCAGCGAACTGATGGCCGATGTGTCGCCATGGGCCTTCACGCCGGATCTGGCGTTTGCCGCCAAAATGGTCACCTTGAATATGGTGGTGTTCTGGGGGGCGGTGCTGATTCTGTTCTGGATGTGCCAGCGCGGGCAGCAGCCGGTCATGGGCGAGCAATTCCATGATGCGGAGGCGCCGGTCCTGTCGCCGGTCCCTTCACAAGAAACATAACGAAAGGGTATGGAAAGATATGAAGAGGGCGCGTATTCCTACGGCAATTGTGCTCGGCAGTCTGATGTCTATGTGCCTGTGGCCAGGTTTCGGATGCGCGGAAGGACCGGCGCTTGTCTTGGAGGATTTTAAGGCGAAAGAGGCCGATGGATTTCCCTCTGCGTGGGAGCATGAGAATCAGCGGAGCCAGTCGAAAGGCCGCGAGGCCTATA
>JAOUEB010000107.1 GCA_029858925.1 Nitrospira sp. | reverse complement strand
GCGCGCGAAGGTAGTGGAAGCTGAATCCGAAGTGCCGAAGGCCATGGCGGAGGCATTTCGCCAAGGGAACCTCGGCATCATGGATTACTACCGCATGAAGAACGTGCAAGCGGACACCTCCATGCGCGACGCGATCGCGGGGACGGACGAGGAAACGCCGGGCGGTCCCAAAAGGGAGGAACGGCCGTGACGCTTGACCAGGTCGTAATTCTCCTGGTGGTCGTCCTGATGCTTGCGCTGAATGTTGTGGTGCCGATGCTGAGGCGGGCGGCGCGAGGGGCGAAAGGTGTGGAAGAAGAGGGAGCTGTCGAGAAGGTGGAGGTCGTGTCGCCGGCCGTATTTGTGCGAAGGCAGGTCGTGCCGGTCGAGCAAGCCGGGCCCCGACCGCCTCAAGCCCGGCATCATCGTCCCCTGCCGGCTCTGACGACCGCACCGCGTCGCGGCGCGCAACGGGTGGCGCGTCGCGAGGCGCGTCGCGGCGTCGTGCTCATGACGATCCTGGGGCCGTGCCGCGCAAATGATTCGTCCGTTTGAGCGGTGTCACGATAACTGATGAGAGGGGTGAGCGATGATCGGACAATCCGTGAAGCTGACGACTATCCGCGGGATCGATATGGGTGTCCATTACTCGTGGTTCATCGTCTTTGTGCTCATCACGGTTTCGCTGACGGCGAGGTTTGCGTCGGAACATCCTCACTGGACGCAGGTCGAGCACTACGCCGTGGGGATCGCCACCAGCCTGTTGTTCTTCGTCTCGATTCTCCTCCACGAATTGGCCCACAGTTTCGTGGCGCTGGCGAAGCATGTTCCGGTCTGCTCGATTACATTGTTTGTCTTTGGCGGCGTCGCTCAGATCGGGCGGGAGCCGGGTCGTCCGCTGACAGAGTTTCAGATTGCGATTGCTAGACCCATCGCCGGCGCTGGTGTTGGCCGCTGGATTCGAGGCCCTTTCGTAGTTGGCGGGAAGTGGCGTCGAGCATGTGGCCGCGCTGGCGGGGTGGTTGGTGTCGATCAACCTGATGCCTGCGATATGCAACCAGGTCCCTGGCTTCCCGCTTGACGGGGGCCGTATACTCCGGGCGATTCTCCGGCATTGTACAGGAAGCTTCTCGAAGTCCAGGCGAGTCGCGGCAGACTCGGG
Organism: Nitrospira sp.; assembly: GCA_029858925.1. Lineage (GTDB taxonomy): Bacteria > Nitrospirota > Nitrospiria > Nitrospirales > Nitrospiraceae > Nitrospira_D. The sequence goes on along the minus strand of JAOUEB010000107.1, from coordinate 4,501 downwards.
GCAGTTCGCCTGGTATGGGATCATGGCGGCCTGGATCTGGGCAGGGTTCGTCACGGGAAGCTGGCTCAGCGGACTGTGGATGGCGTTGATCGGCTGCTTCCTGATCAACTCCCCGCAGGAAACGGTCTTCCAGGTCTGCACATTGCAGCCGTTGGAGCCGAGGCGGTCGGCGAAGCCGGCCTGACAACAGAGAAGGCTTGGCAGGAGAGTGGGCCTGCCAAACTCCTTACATCGGCGGTGGGTGTGTGGGACCGGACGCACCAATGGCCTCGACGGCGCTCCATAGGAGAATCATCTGCCGTCGTAGTCGTAGGCATCCATGAGAGGCACCGCGGCCTGAGCAAACCATCCGGACCGTGACCGACGATGGCGGTGCTGGAGCAGGAGCAACAGCTCTCGCGAGGAGTCTGCGAGAGAGAACCGGTTTGGAACAATGTGTCGTGATGAGAGGCGAGAGAGGGCATGGTAGGCTCGATGTTCATCTCCTGGGCGGTCTTTTTGCTGAGCGCGGCGGTCATCGTCTATGCCGGGGCGAAACTGTCCCGTTATGGCGATCAGATTGCGGACTTGACCGGCCTGGGCGGTCTCTGGATCGGTGTCGTGCTGATGGCAGGTGCCACGTCGTTGCCGGAAATTTTCACCGATGTCAGTGCCGCGCTGATGGATGCGCCCGATCTCGCCGCGGGCGATCTGTTCGGCAGCAACATGGCCAACATGCTCATTTTGGGCATCATCGACCTGATGCATCGGCAAAAGCGGGTCTGGCAAGAGGCGGCGTTCGAACATGCCTTGAGTGCCGGCTTGGCAGTCTTTCTCACGGGGCTGGCGGCATTTTTCGTGTTGTTCGGGTCGGACGTCAAGCATGGCGGAATCGGGCTTGGGAGCATGTTGCTGCTGCTCTTTTATATTTTCGGCATGCGCCTCGTGTTCCGGCAAGAAACCACGAAGCGGCGTCAGCGCGAACATGAACTCGTGGTGGAGGGGCAGTCGGGAGAAGAGACGAGGCAGCCGGGCAAACGCGACGGACTCCGGCGCGCGTCCATCGGATTTGCAGCCGCTGCCTTGGGGTTGCTCGTGGCGGCGCCGTTCCTGGCCGGTTCGGCGAACAAGATCGCAGAACAATCCGGAATCACCGCCACGTTCATCGGCACTTCGCTCGTCGGGATTGCGACGTCGCTGCCAGAGCTGGTCACGGCGTTCGCCGCTGTGCGGCTCGGCGCCTTCGATTTGGCGGTCGGGAATTTGTTCGGCAGCAACGCCTTCAATATGGCGGCGTTTTTCTTCGTGGACGTGGCTTATCAAGGCGGGCCTCTGTTCAACTCCGTCTCGGATGCCCATGCCATGACGGCGTTGTGGAGCATCCTGCTCATGAGCACGGCGTTGATGGGCATCATCTACCGGGTCGAGAAGCGGTACATGCTGATCGAGCCGGATAGCTTCGTGATCATCCTCGGCTACTGCCTCGGTCTCTGGTTGCTCTTCCAGTAGGAGCCACGAACATATCAGCCAGCCTGATCGGACGCCGTATAGCCGGTCGGGTCATCTCAGTGCAGTTGACCTCGAACTCTTGCGGCGGCGCTTAGGGATGGTGATATGGCTCCGTTCAAGGCGCGTGCAATCAAACATATCCCAGCAAGAGACTCGATCGTGTCGGGATATCAGCCTCGCATGGCGGCATAAAACCGTCGTTTCACGAGCTCGGCGGTCAGGACATAGCCAGCCAGGATCGCGATCAAGAGGAAAAGAAATGGCGGGGGCATGGGCGTCAATCCGAATGATGCAGCGAGAGGGACGTAGGGAAGGAGGAGAGTCGCTGCCGCGACGGCGAGGGTGGCCAGGGTGAGATGCCGTCCTGGCTTGCTGGTGAAAAACGGCCGGCGAGTTCGGATGACCAACACAATGGCTGAAGCGGAAATGACGGACTCCACGAACCAGCCGGTCCGGAATTGTTCCGGCGTGGCATGCACGACCCCTAGCAAGGCGGCAAAAGTCAGATAATCGAAGATCGAGCTGACCAGACCGAACGTCAGCATGAACTTTCGGATGAAGGCGATGTCCCAGCGTTTGGGCCGATCGATCAGTTCATGGTCGACACGGTCCGTGGCGATCGTCATCTCCGGAATGTCGGTCAGCAGATTGGCTAGGAGAATCTGTTTCGGGAGCAGGGGGAGAAACGGCAGGAACAAGGAGGCGCCAGCCATGCTGAACATGTTGCCGAAGTTGGCGCTGGTAGCCATGAATACATACTTGAGGGTATTCGCGAACGTCGTCCGGCCTTCGCGAACGCCTTGGGTCAGGACGGCCAGGTTCTTTTCGAGCAGCACGATATCGGCGGCGTCTTTGGCCACGTCCACGGCGCTGTCCACGGAGATGCCGACGTCGGCGGCATGGAGGGCGGGGGCATCGTTGATTCCATCGCCGATATATCCCACCACGTTTCCTGAATGTTTCAAGGCGAGAATGATGCGGTCCTTCTGATTCGGCTCCACCTCCGCGAACACATCGATGTCGTTGACCTGTTGTAGCAGCGCTTCGTCGGTCATCCGACGAAGATCCTGTCCGGTCAAGAGCCGCTGATGGTCCATCCCAACCTGACGGCTGACATGGGCAGCGACGAGCCGGTGATCCCCTGTGATGATTTTCAGTGTGACGCCAAGTTGCCGAAGAGCTCCAATGGTGTCCGTCATGCCCGGCTTGACCGGATCGGCAAAGACCAGGAGGCCGAGGAACGTCATATCTGTTTCGTGGCCCTTGTCGATGTGTGCCATGTCACCCATGTCGCGATAGGCGAGGCCGAGGGTCCGCAGTCCCTGTCGATTGAACTCCTGAAACTCCTGACGGATCCTTTCGCGTCGTTCATCCAAAGAGACCGTCGTGCCGTCCGGCAACTCTGCACGCGTACAGACGGTCAACATTGGATCGACCGCGCCTTTGGCGACCAGGAGGTGGGTCGTGGGTGTGGCCACGAGGATGGATAGCCGCTTGCGGAGGAAGTCGTACGGCACCTCGTCCAGCTTCCGGTATTTCGTGAGGTCGGAGACGCACTGTGTCCGAAGCGCCTCATCGAGCGGATTGATGAAGCCGGTCTCGTATGTGGCGTTGAGAACGGCGTGGAGGAGGACGCGTTCGCTGGGGAAGCCATCCAGATCGAGCGCCGCATGCAGCCGCATTGTGCCTTCTGTGAGCGTGCCGGTCTTATCCGAACAGAGGACGTTCATGCTTCCGAAGTTTTCAATAGAAGCGAGGCGTTTGACGATGACCTTCTGTTGGGCCATGCGTTTCGCCCCATGCGAAAGATTGACGCTGATGATCGCCGGCAGGAGCTGCGGGGTGAGGCCTACCGCGAGCGCCATGGAAAACAGAAAGGAATCGAGCACGGACCGCTGCAGATACACGTTGACGGCAAAGATGGCGAACACGAGGAGGAGCGTCACCTCGAGCAATAAATATCCGAATCGCCGGACGCCGCGTTCAAATTCGGTTTCAGGGGGACGAAGCATCACGTGAGCGGCAATGCGGCCGAATTCCGTTTCCCTCCCCACCTGCACGATGACGGCCTTCGCATGCCCGCTCACTATGTGCGTCCCCATGAACAGGCTGTTCGTCCGTTGGCTGAGGGGAGTTGTGGCGGAGATGACCGACGGCGATTTCTCGGCCGGATAGGTTTCGCCGGTCAACGTCGCCTCGTCGACGAAGAGGTCCTTGGATTCGAGCAGCACCCCGTCGCCGGGAACGCTGGAGCCGGCGGAGAGGTGAATGACGTCGCCCGGTACAATCTCATCAAGCGGGACCTCGACCAGATGCCCATCCCGCCAGCACTCGGTCTTGACCCGAACGAGAGAAAGCAATGCGGCAACTGCTCTTGCCGCACCGTGCTCCTGCCAGAATCCCAGCAGCGCGCTGACCAGGATAATGGTCAGAATGATGAGCGCATCGGTGCGATCCGCAAGGAACAAAGACGCGATCGCCGCAAACAGCAGAATGATGATAATCGGACTGCGAAATTGCGCGAGCAGGGTCAGGAGAGGGCGGATGTCTTGGCGAGACTTGAGCCGGATGGAAGCATAGCATGCTTGACGTTCTTGCGCCTCCTCGGCACGGAGACCGTCAGATCTCGTCTGCAGACGAACGAGGAGTTCATCTGCCGGCACCGCCCAATACGGTCTGTCATCCACGGAACGCCTTTCTCGATTACGTCTGACTCTCTGAATCCCTGACAGTCGCACATGATTCATGGGGGTGATAGTACGACGCACAGTCGGCCTCTCTCCCTCGCACGATGCGTTTCCCTGCGAAGGGAGCGTTCCGTCCTGTCATCACCGTGCATTGGTGCTCGGCATGGCCGTCGTCGTAATAGAGAATGACCCAGTCCCGTGTCTTCTTGAGTTGGTGCGCTAACGGGCTGTTTGAGAACAGGGCGGTATAGTGGCGAATGCCTCGCTGTGTGTGCAGAACCGGCAGCCACGCGTCCTTCTTGGGATTGAAGCGCCGAGGGGCGATG
>JAOUEB010000106.1 GCA_029858925.1 Nitrospira sp. | reverse complement strand
CAAGATGCCGGGCGGGACGTTGAATATCGTGGTGGCGCCAGACTTCAGCCTCACCATGAAAGGCCCAGTGGCCGAAGTGGCCAGAGGATCGCTGAGCACGTCGTTCGTGCGATCGCTGAAGTAGCATGTCTTCAGCAAACAGCCGTCAGCCCTCAGCCCTCAGCTTGAATGGCATCCTCCGGATTGCTCGCCACCTCTTCGCGCCGTACAATGTCAGGTATCACCCTATTGTTTCTCTTGCCTGGAAGCTGAAGACTGACCGCTGATGGCCGCCTCATCGGATTTACAATCCAGGCTCGACCACCTCCCCGGCAACCCCGGCGTCTATCTTTTCAAAGACGGCCAAGGCGAGATTCTCTACATCGGGAAGGCTGCAGTGCTGGCTGATCGGGTTCGGTCCTACTTCCAGAAGGGATCGGATCACAGCCCCAAGACTAGCTTGCTGGTCAGCCAGATCGCCGATCTGGAAACGATGGTGACCCGGTCCGAACTCGAAGCCTTGATCCTTGAAAGCAACCTCGTCAAGCGCCACAAGCCCCGGTTCAACGTCGTATTGCGGGACGACAAGCAATATCCCTATGTGCGACTGCCCATCAAAGAAGACTTCCCGCGATTATCAATCGTGCGCCGGGTGGTCAAAGACGGCGCGCTGTACTACGGCCCCTATACGCCGGTCAACGCGCTACGCGAAACATTAAAAGTCATCAAACAGGCCTTCCCCCTCGCAACCTGCTCGATCGACATCGACGGAACAGCCGACCGCGCCTGCATCGAGTTCGAGATTAAACGCTGCATGGCTCCCTGCACCGGCAACCAGTCGAAAGAAGCCTACCATCAGATCGTCAAACAAGTCCGGCACTTTCTGGAAGGGCGGGACCATGAGTTGCTGGACGACCTGCGAGCCAAGATGGAATCAGCGGCTGACCGCGAGGAATTTGAAGAAGCCGCCCGCTTGCGCGACCGCCTCTTCAAGATCGGGCGTATGCTGGAAAAGCAACGCATCACGCAGACATCCGCCACTGATCAAGATGTCATCGGCCTGGCGCGGCAAGGCACAGCGGTGGATCTTCAGATTCTTTTCGTGCGCGGTGGGCTGTTGATCGGACGGAAAGACTTCTTCTGGCCTCAATCGGCGGACACGCCGGATGAGGAACTGGTGCGTTCCGCGATCGAGCAGTTTTACAACAAGGACGGGCAACCGCCGAAAGAAGTCCTGGTTCCGACCGATTTGGAAGACACCTCGCTGATCGAACAGTGGCTGTCCGACAAGCGCGGAGAGTCCGTTCGCCTCCTGTCGCCTGAGCGAGGCGCCAAACACCAACTGGTCCTCTTGGCCGAAGAAAATGCGGCGGCGGCCGTGGCAGACCATCTGCGCGATGAAGAGATCGATCGGCAAGCGGGGGAGGACTTGAAGCGCATGCTGCATCTTGAGCGCGCTCCCCGCCGTATCGAAGGGTTCGACATTTCCAATACGATGGGCAATCAATCGGTCGCCTCGATGGTCGTCTGGGAAGACGGCCGGATGAAGAAAGCCGACTACCGCCGGTTTAAAATCAAAACCGTCGAGGGCGCCAATGATTTTGCCAGCATGCAGGAAGTGGTGGCCAGACGGTATGGGCAGTCCGAACACCTGGCCAGGCCCGATCTCATCCTGATCGACGGCGGACTCGGACAACTCGCCGCCGCAATGGAAGGGCTGAAGCAAGCCGGCCATCACGGCCAGTCCATCATCGGATTAGCCAAGGCTCGAGGCGAGAAGGAGGAACGCATTTTCCTGCCAGGCCGGAAAAACCCGATTGTCTTAAGGCCAAACGCGCCGGCTACGCATTTAGTCCAGCGCATCCGCGACGAAGCCCACCGCTTCGCCCTCGGCTATCACCGGAAGCTGCGCGGCAAAGCCCTGCTCGCTTCCCAACTGGATCAGATCATCGGCATCGGAGAAATTAAACGCACGAAGTTGCTAAAGAAATTTGGGAGCCTGGAGCGACTCACATCAGCCTCTGACGAAGTCCTTCATGAGGCCGGATTGGACAACGATACCGTGTCAAAGCTCCGCAACACGCTCGGCACTTAGCTCATCCGAATGACGGATGACCATTGACGGCACGACCGCTAGAACAGATACCGAAAGCTGAAGGCGCCCACATGCACGAAAGCGTGGTAGGTCCCATTGACGGTGGGATTCAAATTGCCGGCGACCGTGCGTGGATCATAGAACCATTCCTGATAGGCCAGATCCACTCCCATTCCTTTGGGCCACAAGGCTGATTCTCCCGAACAGGGCAGGAGCCCAAGAAATTTCCCTTGGCCCTTGCACAGGAATCCCACACCAACAGACATCGTGTGGGACGAGAGGGAAATCGCCGCAGGATTGAAGGTGGCATCGGGCACAGGATCCTCCGTCCTAGTGTAGCCGGATCGCACAGCCACATCCCAATTTGGCAACCAGCCAGGGTTCAGCCACTTGTATTCAGTCCCGACTGCGACCACCGGAACGCTCTTCCACTGTCTGGGCTGAGGAATAGTGGCCCCATTGGCGAGGTGCACGTCAAGATTCTTCATCGAACCCCATCCCACATAATCGACGTTGACCTCCACCTTCCATTCCCGCTGGCCGGTACGCACCGGCCAGACGGCAACGGCCCCCGTAAAGATTTGAGGAAGTACGAGATTCGTGGTGGCATCGGCGACCTTCGCTCCGTTGACCAAGAGCGATCCACTCAACGGCACCACCGCCTGGGTTCGGTAGATCAGGCCGATGGAGGTGATCGGTTTGCCCTCTTCGTTCCTCAGCGGAGAATAGAGCAGGCTGACGGTCGCGCCCGCTCCCGTTCCGCTACCGCTCAATTCAATGGACGCTCCGGCTGGAATGCCAAGTGCTCCGTCACTCATCTGTTTCTGCTCTGCATGCCCCTCGCCAAGAAAACTTGCGAAGGTGTAGATGTCGGCGCTCACACCCAGCGATAAGTCCTCAGTTATTTTATAGGCGATGGTCGGCTTGATGGCGAGAAGCGGCAGTTGAGCGGAAGTAGCAGCGGTACGAAAAGGCCCGTCAATTGGATACCGCGTATTGAGTCCAAACGGCGACGTTAGCCCAATCCCGATGGTCAATGCTGAGAGCCACGGCGCCCCAAGGGCTCCGAGATTGGCACTCAGATAGAAGTGACTTGGGGGAGGGAATGAAATACTGCCGCCAAGATCGCCCTGAGTATCACCCCCCATTGAACTATTGAACTTGACTGATCCCCCAACTGCATTGATCCCCAAAACACCTTGGATCCCACCTACTTGAGTTAGCCCAGCCGGATTGTAGTGAATGGCTGAGGGATCATCAGCCTGAGCTGCAAATGCGTTTCCCTGGCCTGCTGCAGACACCCCTTGAGGTTGAAATCGAAGAGCTTGAGCCTCAACCCTCATTGGCCCCTGAAGAGAATAGGCAAGGGCAATTAAAACGGCAACCCCCACGATATGCCATGCAAGCATATGGATTTAGCAACTCCGCTGAATCATTACCCTATCGTCCTACTCGCTTACCATTCATAGATGCACTCCGCCCAGAGCCTTTGCGCAAATCTTTGCGCTCGTGTTTATCAACTGGGGCATGGTATGTTTAAATGACCCCCAGCATGGAGGCTGCACCATGGTAAAGTCGTCAACCAAACAGCCCTTCCCGCGTGAACTATTCGACTATCTCTCTAAGTCTGAATGTCAGGACTTCCTCGAGATTGTACACTACGCCACTCAGGCAGACACTCTGGATAATGTACGAGATGTGCTCATTCGATTTCAGACCCATTTCCCCTTTACGAGATCCATGGGGGGAGTTGTTCGCCTCGGAACGAAGAGGACATTCGCCGGATTCAGCAATGTCGTAAATGCCAGCTATCCTGATGAATGGCTATATTTATACTGGAAAAATGGATTCGCTGATATCGACCCGGTATTCAAGTCGGCCTTGCAATCTCCCGGAACTCAACATTGGCAGACCATCTATCGAAACATGTCTTCCCAAAAAGAACAGGAATTCATCACCACCGCGAGACAATTTGGTCTCAGTGATGGGATCACCACAGGCTCCGTTGACCAAGCCTGCGGACTTGCCACCTTCTGTTCATTTGCAAGCGAACATACCGTAGATGGAGAACGATTCGTTCCGCTCGTGGGATACCTAGGCTATTACATTCATATGGCCCTTCTGAGAACTGCGCCTAAATCGGCCTTGGAAACAGATCAATGTGTCAAGAAGCTTTCCCCGCGAGAAGTCACAATCATCAATTGGATGAAGAACGGTAAAACCAATTGGGAAATCGGGAAAATTCTCGGAGTCAGTGAACGAACGATACGGTTCCACATCGAGAGCATATTCGAGAAGTTAGGGGTTACTTCTCGATCTCAAGCCGTTGCAACAGCCATTGAACATGGTCTACCTGCGCTCCATGGCTTGCCGACAGCCAGCTAAGGTTCACCTTTCTGTAATGCAGCGCGTACATCATACTGCCTCGACCATTTCATGGCGCGAGATCGGGTAAGCAGTACGCACCAGCTGTCGATCTTTTACAAATTCTCCATATCCCGCCATGGCAATCGTTTCTATTCGCGGCATTGGGACAGAGAAGTCTGCCGCCTGAGATGCTTCTGTCGTCGTTGTTAGCCATTCCAGCATAGCAGGACGATTGGTTGAAGCCTGGCAACGGAATTCATTCAAATCCAGCAATCCTCCGATGGAGCGAACCTCGGCCGGCGGTAACGCTACAGGTTCCCCTAGCGCACGACATGGCCACCCCATTCGCTGCACAACCCGTAAAAGTCTGTGTTCCACGACCATGTATGTGAAACGAACATCATGAATAAGACACCACTGATACATGCCTTTGAAAATTGTTTTCATCAGCTTTGAGGAGAGGCCATGATCGCTAATTGCTGGATCCACAGCGAGCCTCGTAATCTCCGCCGTGTCAGTCTCCTTCCGAACGCGATGACTACCCACCAAACAGGCGCTGAACTCACTCTCCAGCATGAACGGCACAGGCGCATGGGTCATCCGAACTAATCCAAGCAATTTGGATTCACCAGAAAACACCCCAATTGAAGTGCTCCATGCATCATATACATCGTCTTCAAGTCGATCAGCTCGCTCAGGCACCCACTTCAGTCGTTCAGCAAATACGTGATGCCTTAGCCGATAGGCCTGAGTCAACTCAGCCTCTTCCTTGATGGTCTTGACTAGAAACTCTCCTTCGTAGAAGTCGACTTCTTTTTCCACACCCGCGTCTACTCCTTGCATCGGTCACTCCTTTCATCCATTCAGCCTAGAACAATTGCCCAATTGCCGAGGTGTATGGTTTCAAGTGCTTATAGATTCGTCACCTGGCCGATCCGCCAGGTGACGGGACAACCGGCAATTCGGTATGAATATCGACCGTGCAGTGTTGTGTACAAAGGATTTCAGAAGAACAAACTGCGGAAGGGAGGCTAGATAGCATGCGATCTGGCAAAAATGGACTCCGTATTCTCGACGGGTTTCGGCATCCCGCACTCAATGCGCGAACGAGGCGCTCGCCAGGCCTTTTACGGGATAAGGGTGGCGCACCAGCCCACCGTGGAGCGCCGAGGAAGGACGACCTGGTGGACGCGCTCAGGGTAATGGAGCAGCGATTGTCG
>JAOUEB010000105.1 GCA_029858925.1 Nitrospira sp. | reverse complement strand
GGAATGACTCGTGAGCTGTGCCTGAAGCCGCTCGATGAGCGGTAGATCCTCACGCGAATAGCTCAAGAAGACGGTCGGCATCTGAAGCATCCTAAGTAGGAAATCGGAGGGTACCATACCGCAAAGTGGAGTGCCTCTCAAGGCGGCAGGGTCTCGGAGGGTAGCCTGTAGCGGCGAGGGTCTGGATTCTGTTCAGGAAGACAGGGGCTTCGGACAACTCGATGCAAGGTAAGAGGGACTGGTTACTCACTCGAAGGTTATAATAGGTGGCTGCATGGGCACCACCCTGTTTATTCGAGGCTCGCGTTACGGATCTGAAGTGTGCGGAAATAAGTTCAATAGAACCCGCGGTCGCGTGTGAGCAGGCGATTCGCCTGGATGAGGGCATGTGCGCCGATCAGAAAATCGGCTACCATGCGAGTGCGTGTGCCGCCTCTCTTCCGATAGTGCTTCCATGCGGTGCTCGCGGTGAGCGCAGCTCCTTGATCAAGTGCACTAAAGGCGACGCCTAATTCCTCCATCGCGTCTTGGGCAGCCTCCGGTGTCGGAAAGAAGCCGGCGACTTCCGCCCACATCACTTCGCAGGCAAGCACTGGTTCCTCGCGGAGACAGGCACGAAGAGCGGCTTTTGAACGAACTCCAAAGATGGGGTCAGCTCCGAACACATCGAGCAGCACGTTGGTGTCGATGGCGGTGATCACACTGCGTCGGCTTTGCCGCGTAAGGAGGTGAGGATTCGGTCCGTGGAGTGGCCGAGGCGAAGAATTCCGTAGGCCCGCTCGACAGCGTCGAGCTCAGCGGCCTTGCTGGCGACCAAGTGACCCCGCTCAGCCCTCATGTCCAAAACTTGCCCTGGATGAAGACCAAGCTGCTTGCGCAACGGCTTGGGAATGGTGACCTGCCATTTTTCAGTGACGGTGATTTGCATAAGAGTATTTGCAAAATCCTATCCCTCGAATGTCAAGATTTAGCGATCAAGGCGCACATTCATATAGGGTTTTGAACAGCGCGGGGCACAAGACTGCAGAGCCGTGGCCGGAGGGGTTTGTTGCCCCGGCGTCCTTCCTTCTGGGGCACGTGTGCCGGCCTCGCCCAGAATTCTCCACGCTGATCGCGCTCTCAGTGGAAATGTTCAGCAGATCCAGGGTAAGGTGTCACTCTATTTATGGAGTATCGGCGCACGGTCATTTATGTCCTCATCACGACAACATAACAGCGGGCCCGATTCAGACGGTCCTGATGTTCCTGAACCCACCCATGCTGAGCGGGCCAAGACACTGGTGTACTTGCAGCAGACAGGCAGTCTCTCGACCCTCTCACGCAAGCAGCCAGGCTGGCCCTTCGGGTCGGTCATGCCCTACGGGTTGGATGCACAGGGGCAACCGGTCTTTCTCATCAGCACGATGGCGATGCATACGCAAAACCTCCTGGGCGATCCACGCGCCAGCTTACTGGTGACTCCGCCTGAGAGCAGGATCGATCCACTTGGGGCGGCCAGGGTGACTTTGATGGGCTCGGTGACCAAAGTGCCGAAAGAGAACAACGCCGAGGTTCGCGCGTGCTACCTGGAACGCCATGCCAACGCCTCCTACTGGGTGGACTTCCAGGACTTCGATTTCTTCCGCATGGACATCGCGGAGATTTACTTTGTCGGAGGGTTTGGGTCGATGGGCTGGGTCGTGCCGGCTGACTATGTAGGGGCGGCCGTGGACCCGCTTGCGGACGAGGCCGCGAACCTGATCCGCGAGCTCAATACAGAGCAAGCGGAGACACTGTTGGCACTGGCCCGTGCGTTAGGCAATGTGGACGCGCAGCAGGCGACGGTGACCGCACTGGATCGGTTTGGGTTTCATCTTCGGCTCACCACTCCCGGCCGGATGCAGGGCGGGCGTGTAGCGTTTACCAATTCAGTGCGTAACGCATCAGAAGTCAGAGCGGGTCTGGCTGGTCTGGCCGCGCAGGCGAAGACCGGACACCCAGTCCTGCATTCGCTGTAGCAGGATGCTGAAAAAGTCCCCCAGCGGCGTTCTCGCATCGCTCAGAGGCTCAACGTACCGACGCGTACGCCTCGCCTCTTCGCTCGCTGTGGCCTTGCTGGATGGCCTTTTTGAGCATCCTGCGGTTATTATGGCATCCGTGCCATATGTAAGACTTTACAGGCAGGCAATGTATACACCGAGTTTTTCCGCAGCCCGCTAGTCGGCGCTTGCGCCAATTTCTGAAGGGGAATGCGCTGTTCAGCGCAGCGGTAGATCACTAGCTAGATAGGGGAATGTATGGCAACCAACGACAAACAAGTCATTTTCTCACTCGTTAACGTCGGCAAGGTCTATCCGCCGAAGAAACAGGTGTTGCGGGAGATCTATCTCGGCTTCTACTACGGCGCGAAGATCGGCGTGCTGGGCTTGAACGGTTCTGGCAAGAGCTCGCTGTTGAAGATCATCGCGGGCGTGGATCCCAATTACACGGGCGAGATCACCCGATCGAAAGGCTACAGCGTTGGGTTGCTGGAACAGGAGCCGCAGCTCGATCCCAACAAGACGGTCAAGGAAGTGGTCGAGGAGGGCAAGAAAGAACTTGTCGCCCTGATCAAGGAATATGAGGACGTCAGCAACAAGATGGGCGAGGCCTCTCCCGACGAACTGGAAAAGCTCATCGACAAGCAGGCGCAGCTGCAAGAGAAGATCGAGGCCGCCAACGGCTGGGAATTGGAAAGCGAGCTCGACCACGCCATGGATGCCTTGCGCTGCCCGCCGGCCGATCAGAAAGTCGGCACCCTCTCAGGCGGCGAGAAGCGGCGCGTCGCGCTCTGCCGCCTCATGATCCAAGAGCCCGATATTCTTTTGCTGGACGAGCCGACGAACCATCTCGATGCCGAGTCCGTCCAGTGGCTTGAGCAGCACTTGCAGCAATACAAGGGCACGGTCATCGCCGTGACCCACGACCGGTATTTTCTCGACAACGTAGCCGGATGGATTTTGGAATTGGATCGCGGCCATGGCATTCCGTTTCAGGGCAATTACACGTCCTGGCTGGAGCAGAAAAAGGATCGATTGGAGAAGGAAGAGAAGACAGAGTCGAAGCGCAAAAAGACGCTGGAGCACGAGCTGGAATGGATCAGAATGTCGCCCAAAGCCCGTCAGTCCAAGGGCAAGGCGCGCTTGAATCGCTATGAGGAATTGGTCAACCAACGGCAGGACAATGTGGCGGAGGATCTGGAGATTTACATTCCGCCAGGGCCACGGCTGGGCGACATCGTGGTGGAGGCCCAGGGGATCGGCAAGGCATTCGGCGACAACCTGCTCTATGAAAATGTGCAGTTCAGCCTGCCGAAGGGCGGGATTGTCGGCGTGATCGGGCCGAACGGCGCCGGCAAGACCACCATGTTCAAGATGATCATCGGCAAAGAAAAGCCGGATGCCGGGTCGATCAAGATCGGCGAGACGGTCAAGCTCGGCTACGTCGATCAAGACCGCAGTTTGGATGGGAACAAGACGGTGTACGAAATCATTTCCGAAGGCCAGGACACGGTGAAGCTCGGCAAGACCGAGGTCAATGCCCGCGGCTACTGCGCGCGCTTTAACTTTGCCGGGACCGATCAACAGAAGAAGGTGAAGGACCTGTCAGGCGGCGAGCGCAATCGTGTCCACCTGGCCCGCATGCTGAAAGAAGGCGCGAATCTCATCATCCTGGACGAGCCGACGAACGATTTGGATGTGAATACGCTCCGCGCCCTGGAAGAGGGACTGGAGAATTTTGCCGGTTGCGCCGTCATCAGCAGCCACGACCGGTGGTTTCTTGACCGCATCGCGACGCATATTCTGGCTTTCGAAGGTGACAGCAAGGTGGTCTGGTTTGAGGGCAACTACAGCGAGTACGAAGCGGACAGAAAAAGACGGCTGGGCAAGGATGCCGACCAGCCCCATCGGATCAGATACCGGAAGCTGACGCGCCAATAGCCACATTCACCATTCATCTCATTGAGCATGACGTCTGTTCGCGCTAGGGCGCCTCGCGCGATCGTCACCGGCGCGGCGGGACTGATCGGGCAGTATCTCATCAAGACGGCTGGGCGATGGGCGCCCGGCTGGGACGTGCATGGGATGGCCCGCGCCGCGCTCGATCTTACCGACCACGCTGCCGTGACAGCGGAATTCCAGAGACTGAAGCCGGATCTCGTCATCCATTGCGCGGCCTTGAGCCGCACAAAAGACTGTGAGCAGGATCCGGAGAATGCCCGCCGGGTGAATGTCCATGCGACTGCCCATCTGGCAAGACTGTCGAAAGAGATCCCCTGCATCTTTCTTTCGAGCGGGGAAGTGTTCGATGGCCGGCAAGGCTGGTATCGCGAGGGGGATGAGCCGGCCCCGATCAATGTCTACGGCCGAACGAAACTCGAAGCCGAGCGAGTGGTGCTGGACAATCCACGTCACACGGTGGTGCGGATCGTGCTGACGGCGGGAACGTCGCAGCACGGGGATCGGAGTTTTGTCGAAGATATGTGCCGGACAGCCAGGTCCGGCAAGGACGTCACGCTCTATGCAGACGAATTCCGTTGCCCCCTTCCGGCCGGTGTGATCGCGAGGGCGATCTGGGAACTGGCCCAACAGGAACAGCCCGGCCTCTATCACCTGGGAGGAAGTGAACGGCTCTCACGCTGGGAGATCGGAGAAGCCTTGCTGCCCTGGTATCCGGCATTAACCGGGCGGCTTGTGCGGGGCTCGTCACGCGACCACCGAGGCGCTCCGCGGCCCGCGGATCTTTCCATGAGGTGCGATAAGATCCAGAGGCTGCTGTCGTTTCCCATTCCAGGGTTCCGTACTTGGTTGGCCGGTCGGACACAGCGAGAAGTCGATGTATGGGATTTTGAGCCCGCAGTTCGTCAAGCCTGAAAGGTAGGAATAATGGGACCAGAAACCGGGATAACTGAATCGGACCCCTTGTCCCTTGTTGTGATCGTCTATCTCGTGATGGCGGTCGTCATGGCGGGGCTCTGGGCGCTGCAGCGGCGAGTGCGGAATGCCTCCATCGCGGATGTCGGATGGAGCATGGGGCTCATGGCGGCGGTGCTCTGGTATACCACCCAAGCTGACACCGGGATTGAGCGGACGATGCTCACGGCGATGCTGGTGGTGTTCTATGCGGGACGGCGGGGACGCTCCATTCTCTTCGATCGCGTGATCGGAAAACCGGAAGACGCCCGTTATCAACGCCTGCGCAAGGAATGGGGGGATTCGGAGCCGGCCAAGATGTTCACGTACTTTCAGCTGCAAGCCGTGGCCGTGGCGGCCTTCTCCGTGCCGTTTTTGGTGCTGCTCTGGAACCCCCGACCCCCGACCGCACTGATCGAAATGGTTGGGTTGTTGATCTGGGGTGTCGCGGTGTCCGGTGAGACGAGGGCCGACCGGCAGCTCGCGCACTTTCGCGCCGATCCACGGAACCACGATCGTGTGTGCCGGGATGGCCTGTGGCGCTACTCACGCCATCCCAATTATTTCTTTGAATGGCTGCACTGGTGCTCGTATGTCGTCATGACGATGGGAGCGCCCGGCTGGTTATTGACCTGGATTGGGCCGATTCTTATGGGTGCGCTGCTGCTGAAAGTCACCGGCATTCCACCGGCGGAGGAGCAAGCGCTGGCAAGCCGTGGGGAGGAGTATCGGAATTATCAG
>JAOUEB010000104.1 GCA_029858925.1 Nitrospira sp. | reverse complement strand
TACACATCGATGGGATTTGCCGTGCCCGCCGCCCTCGGCGCATCATTTGCCGATCCCAGCCTGCGGCCGATCGTCCTGGTTGGGGATGGGGCCTTCCAAATGACCGGAACCGAACTGTCCAGCTGTGTCCGCTATGGGCAAACCCCGATCATTGTGCTGCTGAACAACCGAGGGTATTCGACCGAGCGGGAAATCCTGGAAGGCCCGTTCAATGACGTGCACGAGTGGCAGTACGAAAACGTGTTCAAGCTGCTCGGCGGCGGCATAGGATCACGCGTGAACACACAGCGGGAGTTTGAAGAGAGACTCGCGGAAGCCTTTGCGGACCAGCGCAGGCCCCACCTCCTCAATGTGCTGCTCAGTCCGAACGACCGTTCGCCCGGCATGGTGCGGCTTGCCCGTCGTCTTGGGAAGAAGCTCTCGACGGACAAGCCCTAGAATTCTCAGCTGGGCTCACACCGCACAGCAGCTCAATCTTCTTCCGGATTGATAATGTGCAATCCCGCCGTTTTGGATGCCGCCAACAGATGCGTGTCTGCGCTGACGACGGTCAAACGCAACGGCTTCAATTCCAACGCCATCGCCAAATGCATCACTTGCGGAGACCGCAGAAACGGATATTCCAAGACCAGTTCCTTGGTCGCCAGATAGGTCTCGACCGTCGGCACGATAAAATCAAAGAGCCCCTGCTTCGACTCGATTTCGAACTTGTAGAGGACCGAATAGCAATCGTCCCGGGTCATGAGCCCCCCGTGGGCGCGCGTCGACATGATGGAATAGAACTCCGTGACGGACCACGTCGGCAAAATCGCGACCTTCCCGCGCTTGACCAACAGTTTGTTCACAATGCGCGTCCCCCGCTCCATGCTGTATCGCTTGACGAGCGCGGTCGAGTCGAAATAATAGTACGGCATCCCGTTACATCCTCCCCTTCAGAATGATTTCCGCCAACGGTCCTGGGAGCTTGGAAAGACGATCCTGCAGCTCATCGAGCGGCACTTCTTCATAGCCTTCCTTTCGCAAGGTATCGCCAAGATTGCCCTGATTGAAGCAGGCCGTGTCCTCTTTCAGGCGGTCATTCAGCCGCCGCTTCGCCAGACGGCTTGATATTTTCCGTCCCGACTTCGTCAGCCCGCGTCCGCGGCTGCGTGGAGCGCGTATCGAATTTCCAGCTGTCTTGCTCACAATCGCTATTCCTCCTTCTTAAGGTAAACTGCTCCTTCACTATCCGGATCCGCCTATCTGTCCTCCCGGGGACAACCCGCCGGCATCGCCGTTGGCATCGACAACGCGGCTTCTCCAAAAATATGCGCGGCAATCGCCGTCGCCACCTCCGATGACAATTCGCGCTCCGCAACGCGCAGCGCCTTGGCCGTGGCCTCATGGTCCGTCAGATGGCCCTCCTTGCCGCCGCGCGCGACCGCCCCGACCACACGTCGAGTAGCAGCTTCCACAATCTCAAAGTCACTGCACCACCGCACGTATTTGAAATACGGGTCCTTGATGTGGATGGGAATCAGCCTGACCGTGCCTCGAACAAGTAATTCCGGCGACACTCCTTCGCCGCCCGCGGCGCCAGTCTTCACCGTGAGTCCTTCACGGATAAGCCCTTCCGTCAAAGCGCGTTGAATCGGCTCCGCATGATCGCCGGATACCTGCACGACCAGCACAAGATTCGTCGCGAGAAACCGTTCCAGCTCATTGGACAATTCGTTCACTTCGTAGGCAGATGCGGCGCCGCGTCCGCTCGGACGAACCACGCGCAGATCGGCATTATACGCTTCGCGCAACACGAGATTTCTGGCGGCCCGACGAAGATTGCGGATTTTTGCCAGTTTCTCGGTACTCCCCCGCGACTCGGTCACATCCGATTCGATCGCCCGATCCAATGCGGTCATTCGATCCATCAACGCGGCTTCGGCGTGGGAACGATTCATCACAGCCAGCGCATAGTGCAGGCCTTTGCTCCGGTCATACCAGGCATCTGCGATTCTGACGTTCTCGATGACTTTATCGGTCGAGACTCTTGTCACAACATCCAGTGTGAGCCGCCGTTCGGCGTTCGTGGAGCCACGATTTTCGATCAGGAGATACGACTCCCAGTCTTTGGCCTGAGCAGTCACTTCCGCCTTGAAAATCCGCGCGACTGCCGCGTATGCCTGGTCTACCGCGCTGTTCCGATTGTCCGACTGTCCTACTCCGATCAGATAGAGAGCCGGAGGGTAGTCCGAAGCGGCTCCATCCACCCATCCCGGCTTGGCATTTCCACCGAACCAGGCGCAACCCGATGATGCCGTGGCGACAAGGCAGAGACTGCCCAGGGTCAGAATAGCGCGGTGGAAAATGAATCGGCTATTCCGGATCATTGCATCACACGCTGAATGATAAAGACCGTCTGGCCCGACGCCAAGTTGAGGGACTGTTCCGCCCGCCCCACAGCAGTTCCTTGGCCGGATGGTTGAATCGCCACCTCATATCGGCCGGGAGGCACCCAGGCGCGCGCCACATGAATTTCATCCGGCAATGTCCGCCAGCTGCGCTTATCCGCTTCTTCCGACATTACCGCCAATCCCTTGGTCAGCAACCCGACAAGCAGTCCAACCCAGGGACCGGCATCTCTTCCCGTGGCCTGCTGAGCCCCGAAGGCCGCCGCTTCCGCCATCGCAAACTTGGACGCTGCACGCGCCAGGGCTTTCACCGTAATGGCCGGCATGCGGTCTGCGAGGCTCTTCTCAGCCAGCGCCGTCACGTTATGCGCCGGCTCAGATCGAACCGTCAGCGGACGCTCTTGCGCATCAGTCAACGTCATGGTCTCGAACGGCACCTGCGTCTTGTGTGTAACCAGACGTGGAAGCGCGACACGCACCACACGTCCGCTGAGCCCGTACAGCACACTGTCCACCACGGCTCTATCCCTCTGGCGAGAGGATTGAGACAATCCCCGATTGAGCAACACCAGCTGCAATGCATTCAGGCTGATCGGGAGGTCAATGTAGCGATCCTCTTTCTCTGGAGCGCGCCCATTATAGCTGATCATGACAACTTGAGCGAGTTGTTGGCGAGCCGCGGCAGGCTCCCACACAACGTCGGGAAATTTTCCCTGATACTCTTCCAGTTCAGCCGTAAGACCGAGTGCCTCCGCCATACAGAGCACATCAGCCCGCAATGACACAGGAGGCGGGATCCGCGACAATCCACGCATCGCCTCATAAGCCTCGACTGCATTGCGATAGGCAATGAACGCATTATTGAAGTCGCCGGCCGCCTCGTACAAAATGCCGCTCACATAGCGGGCAAATCCGTCGTTTCGATACCCGTCCGACTCTTTGACTCGGTCGCCGAGCACATTCAGACGATGGTCGATGCGCCGCGCCTCCACGAGCGCTTCCGTCACATCTCCCAGCGCTGCATAGTTCAACGCCTTGACCACATTGAGCATGACATGTTCGTAGGCGTCGCCCTCATACGGCAAGGCATTGTCGTTGGTCAGAAATGCGGCAGTTTCTGAGCGAACAGTTCTGGTGTACAGTCGCTCGACGACCTCTTCGGCCTGTTCCAGCACTATGTTGCTCTGCCGATAGTCTCCGGCCAATTGAAGGGTCAAGCCGCGATCCATTCCATACAAGAGGCGGCTCTTCTCTCCATACTCTTGCTCGTTCTGTTCAACGATGGACGCCGCCTTCACAGGATCGCCGGCAAGCAGGCTTTGCTCGATGAGGAGATACCGGTTGGCCGAAGGGCCGCAGCCGGTCAGGAGAACGAGTGCGGCAAGAAAGGATAGACAGGAGATTGGGATGGAACCGCCCCACCGCACAGAACCACCGCGGGCAAAGCGTGAGAGAATAGGGCTCAACTGGATCAGCGGAATCTAAAAGACCGTCCGTTTCTTTTCGATGACTTTTTTGATCTTCTTCTGCCCATACCAGACCTTCGCGTTACTTTCGAGATCAATCATCTGAAGATCGACTTGGTAAAACACCGCCTTGGTCCCGTCGGCTTCATCGAGGATCGTCGCGATGGTGCCCTTCATCATGTAATCGGCCCCCGTCTCTTTCCCCGGAGCCTTCTGCGTGTCCTCACGGGCATGCACTGCCTGCTCTTTTCGTTCGGTCCGGATCTCATCCCGCTCGCCCTTTCCGGCTACGAACGTGACCTTCTGGGAGTTCGTGAGTTCACGCTCCAAATCCGTAATGAAGGTCTGCACGCTGATATGTTCGTGGCTGCTGTTGAGCACTGTTCCGACCACGACCACCGGCTGGCGCCGATTCGCCTGAGTGAAATTGCCGAGCCATGGATACTGCAACGCGTCCTTCACCATCGCCTCGGCCACCATCCGAGAATCGGTATCGTTCCACCGGCCACTCAAGTCTGTCACGACGCCGGCGTCGACACGAGTCACCTTCGTCTCATGCCCACACCCAGCCATTGCAAGCACTGCGCAGAAGGCGATCGAAAAGGGCCGACGATACTTCTGAATCACGTTGACGCTCCGTGAGAGGTTGATGGCCGATGCGCCGTAGGCAGGACGCTATCTGACCGCTCGCTTGTCTTCTTCCTTCTCCAGGCGATCGAACAGCTTATCCGCATTCTTCCGGACGAACTCGCGGACCTGAGCGTTCAACTCTTTGGCCTGTTCCATGTTATTCTTCATATCTTCAAGACTCAGTTTGGTCAGAACGTAATACGTGTTCGTTTTCTCGTCCTTGTACCGATCGACGGGACGAACGCCGCTGAGTGTCGCCGTTGTCACAGTCTTGATGGCGCGTTCAACATTCTGCTCTTCGGTATTTTTCGTGAAGTCTCCGGCTGTCGTGGAGGCCGCGTAGTCCCTCATCAAATAACCGGTGTAGGTTTCAAAGGTCTTGGCGATCTCTGCCCGCCCGCGATTTTCCGCGGTATCCCAAGCAAGCGGCTCATTGCGCACTCCAACCACCGACCCCACTCCATAGAAGGCCTTGCTATCCTTCTCGTTCATCACTCCAGACCCCTTCTCCACCCACTTCGGAGGACCGCCGCAAGCTACGAGTCCTAGCAGAAGAATGACACCCAGACCGGTACCAGCCAGCCTTATACTCATCGCTTGAGACCTCATCATAAGATCCTCCTTCGTCATAACAAACTGTTCCGCCATTGCTCAGGAAGACGCTGCGGGGAAAATGAGAATCATGCTAACATGCGTTCCTGGTTCCGTCAACGAAACGCGCCCCGGTCGTTGGCGATCCGGAGATGATTCTCATGCTCCACTACTCATTAAGGAAACCTCTCAAGGGACGAGAACGGACACTCCATGGCCGACATTCAGATCGAAGACGGAATCGTCAAAATTGCCAACCTCGACATCCAGGACCACAAATCAGCCGCCATCTTGGCTGCGTATCCCCAAACACGTTGGGCGGAAATCACGCGCCGGGCGCTCAAGATCGGGCTGGGCTATCTCAAGGGAGGGGAGCAGGGTTAGCTTACGGTCTCGTGAACACGCTCCTGCTGCCATCGTACGTCTCTGCAAAACGCGCGTCGTTCGTGAAGCGTATCTCGCATCTCGCAAACAAAGATGGAACACGCCTCTTTCCATCCTGCGCTTCACGCTTCACGCGATACGAACGTTCAGCAGCTAGGGTTTCGGTCTTGCGGCTTGGTCAGCTTCGGTAACAGCCGCTCGCGCGCGGGCATGCG
>JAOUEB010000103.1 GCA_029858925.1 Nitrospira sp. | reverse complement strand
CAATCGGAGAGATCCATCACGCATGCCGCCTCTCCTGTTTCATCGGACAATACTGCGATCGACCCGCCTCCTTTGGCACATGCCCTGAGTCCGGCGCCGACGAGGCCCCCGACTTCCGTTTCTTCCTCTCGGCCGTTGCCTGACCGCCGCAAGAGCGCACGGACAGCCACTCACCTGCCGGCATCCCTGACAATCGGCAACAGACTGCACGGAGGCGCCCTGACCGATCTGAGCCCCACAGGCGCTGCACTGGAAATCGAAGGTTCCCTCCCGTCGATCGAACATCAATCTGCCTCGGTGATCCTGAAAACCGCCGCCGGCGCGTTGGAGTTACAAGGCACGGCCCATGACCGCGGAGAAATACCGCCCCAAGCCGGCGTTGAACAGCAGACCTCGCGCCTCGCATTCCAGTTCGCCACGCTCGACGACACTGAACACAAAGTGTTGGCGTCGCTCATCGAAGAAGCGCGCGCGCGCAGGCTGGCCGTTACCGTCGAAGCGCTGCTTTCGCCACAGGAGCAAACTGACAATCATGCCAAGTCCGTCGCGGAGACCGCCCTTCGAGGCACGGACCATCGTGAAACCGTGAGAGTCCGCGTTGCGCTGCCTGTTCGCATTGTCAGTCCGTCGCTCAAATCTGGAACCGGCCGCCCACTGGGCCTGGCTGTCAATTTCAGCCGAGGCGGTGCATGCCTCCAAACGGAACCATCTCTGGAAATGACCGACGACGTGATCGCTCTTCATTTTGCGTCGACGGGAGCCCTGGATCAACCGAGGGTGCATGAGCCGGAAGCGCCCGAAGCAATCTTGACCGGCCGCATCGTCCACCTCGCGCCCGACCACACCGTTCCATCTGAGCTGAAACCCAGCCCATCAGAGCCGGGACTGCGCGTCGGCATCCGTTTTGACCAATTGACGCCGTTCGCGGAACGGGAAATCAACCGTGTCATCGCCCAGCATGTCGGCTCTTCCATGGACCTTGCCGGCATCGCCGGCCGGTCCTCGATCGTCAGCACCAGACGGGAATGTCGGAATGCGCGGGGTCAGATGATCGCGGTAACAGACAACCATGCCCGCCATCAGCTTTCACCGAACGCCCCTATCGTGCTCATCGTCCCGGGATTCGGATTGACACAAACCGACTACGCGCCGCTCTCGTTTTCACTGGCTGCCAACCGTTTCCGCATCCTGCGCTACGACCACACAAATCATGTCGGCCAGAGCGACGGCGATATTCCGCAGATCACATTGCGCAGCATGCAGAGCGACCTCCAAAGCGTCTTGGACTTTGTTCACGCCACCTGGCCGACCGCTCCGCTGACGCTCCTCGCTGAAGACATTGCCGCGCGAGTAGCGGTGAAAACCCTGGCTCGGAACAACCCGGCCGATCAGCTGCTCTTGCTGAATCCTGTTCTCGACATCGACACCGCGCTCTCCACCGTCTACCCGCCCGATGCCGTCGGAGGCTACCGGCAGGGCGTTCGGCGAGGCATAGCCAATCTGTGGGGGCTCAACGTCAACTTTGATCAGTTCGTCGGCGACGCCATCGCGGGAGACTATGCCGACTTGGCTTCGTCGGCAGCGGACTTGGCCCGGCTGACAATTCCGCCTGTTATTCTGACTTCTCCAGAATCCCATCGCCCCCTTGAAGACGTGTTCGGCCCTCAACGCCGCGTTTTCTCCGCCATGGGAATCGCGCCGGTCATCGTTCCGCTACAAACCGACGTATCGAGAGAGTCCCTCGCCTATGACGAACGCCATACCACGGCCTTCCGGACCATCTTCAAACTCATCTCCACGCCTCTGATCGGCAGTCCTCGCTCCATTCAAATGCATGAGCCGAATATGCGGGATATTCGCAGGCAGCAGCAGTTGGAGCATGAGCGCATCCGCGTGCGCCACCACGTCTCGCAGGCTGCGCGTAGCGCCTTGTGGGTGGCGCATCTGGCCCAGCTGCCTCAACTTGGAAACCAGCCTGACTACTGGGCGTTGGAAAATAAACTCTATCGCCGACTCCTCCCCCTTGAGCCAGGCATGAACGTCCTGGACATTGGCTGCGGGGAAAGCGACCTTGCTCGGATCATGCTGACCGACCAAATCTATCGGTCAGCGCACAGAAGCGGATCGCCGGCCGACCCTCTCCGCTACATCGGAGCGGGCTACGCGCAAGAATCTCTGGCGCTTGCCGAACGACAGATCCGCACATTCGCTCAAGAACTGCCCTGCTCACTCACGACGGCTTTCCCCGCAGACCGATTCGTGGAAACCCGCTGGTTGCACACCGGCTGGCATTCGCCTCTTCCTTTCATCGAAGATTCTATCCACCGCATCCTCTGCCATCTCTCGCTCTCCTTTTCCCCTTCTCCTCTTCACAGTCTTCGACAGGCACTCCGAGTCTTGCATCCGGAAGGAAGAGCCGTGATCACCGTCCTTCAGCCACACACCGATCTCACGACGCTGTTTCACCGCCACCTGCGCGCATCGGACCAACACGAATCAGGCGCATCTTCCCAGATTATCCTCCATCATCTCGGCCGCCTGCGTGAAGCCATTCGTCATGGCCTGCTGCATAGCTACGAACGAACTGATCTGGGTAGACTGCTGGTCCATGCCGGCGCCGGCCCGACTCAGATCGTTCCCATCCTCGGCAATCAACTGCTCATGGCCGTCGTCCGAAATGCCAAATCCACTGGCTGATACGGCATTCGCCATGTATACTGCACCCTGGTCGCAGCCATAATTCTCCGCGCCGGCATCTCCTGAAAGAGTCACAACGCGGAAATCTGCGACGTTCATTTGCCACTCTCAGTCTCAATCTATGATCGACCGCGCACCCCAAGAGACAATACCGACAGGATCGGTTTCCGAGTCGCTTAGGCGCCTGACACAGTTTTCACGAGAAATCGGCGAGATCACGGACATCCGCGCGGTGGCGGAGCGTGTGCTCTCAGGATTATCCGAAACTGCGCAGGGCCGACAGGGCTCCTTCTATCTGTCTGCGCACGAACATACGAATTTTCGCCGTCTGGCCGCACAAGGATCGGACCACACGGCCTCGGCGCCGCCGACGCTCGCGGCCGATCATCCCCTTGTGCGCCAACTCACTCAGCATCGTCAGATTCTGGATCGATCCGCCGCCCCTCACGCTGCACTCGACGGACCGCTGCAGCCGCTGGACGGTCTGTGCGCCAGCATAGCCATTCCGCTCATCAATCGTGGACGATTGATCGCATTCGTCTTGCTCCGGTCTGATCCGGCATCGGGCGAACCCGACCCCGCACACAGAGAATTCTTGACAGCCATGGCCCAGAGCGCCGCGAACGTGTTGGACTCCCTGTTGATCTTCGAAGATCTCCATCAATCTCAAACATTGATGCGCCGCACAGACCGTCTGCGTTCGTTGGAAACCATCGCCGGAGGATTCGCCCACGAAATCAGAAACCCGCTGACGTCGATCAAAACCTTCATTCAGCTGGCCCCTGACCGAAAGGACGACGACGAGTTCATGCGGGATTTCAGCCAGGTCGTGCTCGATGACGTGTATCGGATCGAGCGATTGATCCAGGAAATCCTCGACTATGCCCGTTACATGGAGCCCAAGCTGACCGAGGAAGATGTGAACGAAATCGTGTCGTCATGCCTGTACTTCATCGATGTCAAAGCGCGCCACCGCGCGATCACGATTGAAAAAGAGTTGGCGGCCGAGCTGCCTCGTGTCATGCTGGACCGGCAGCAAATCAAACAGGTGCTGTTGAACTTGTTTCTGAACTCGATGGACGCAATCGGCGAGAGCTGCGGCATGCTTCGGGTCAGAACCAACAGGATCATGAAACCGGAAGGCGATGTCTGGGTGCAGATCGAAGTCGAGGATACAGGATGCGGCATCCCGGCTGACAATCTTGAACGGGTGTTCGATCCCTTCTTTACCACCAAACACGGGAGTGAAGAGAGCGAAGGCACCGGATTGGGATTGGCCATCGCCCATCAAATCGTTCGCGACCACCGGGGCGATATTCACGTGCAGAGCGTCGAAGGAGCCGGCACGACCTTTCTCATTCACCTGCCGGCCATCGTGTGAGAAACAGCACAGATAGGAGCGCCGTGGATAGTGTCGTCCCCAAAAAATGCGTCCTCTTGATCGACGACGAAGCGCGGGTCCGTTCGTCGCTCAAGATGGTTCTCGAGCCGTCCTACAACATTCTCCAGGCTGCCGATGCGCAAGAAGGTCTCGATGTCTTTCGGAAAGAGGGACCGGACCTTGTACTCCTCGATGTGATTCTTCCGGGCGCCGATGGACTCACCGTCCTCCAGACGCTTCGCTCCGAGAGCAAGATGGTGCCGATCATCATGCTGACGGGCACGAAGTCGGTCAAGACCGCGGTCGATGCGATGAAGCTTGGAGCGGCGGACTATCTGTCCAAGCCCTTCGACGTCGAGGAATTGCGCATCGTCGTCGATCGCGCGTTGCGCTCACTTGCGCTGGAGCGCGAAGTCAAGCAGCTGCGGAGCCAAGTCGTCCAACGCTACGCCTTCCACAATCTGATCGGAAAAAGCCAAGGCATGCAGGACATCTATGCGAAGATCGAACAGGTCTCCGATAGCCGAACCACAGTCTTGGTCACAGGAGAAAGCGGAACCGGCAAGGAACTCGTCGCAAAGGCCCTGCACTACAACAGTTCACGGCGAGACCGGCCCTGCATTGCGCTGAACTGCGCGGCGCTGCCGGAAACGCTGATCGAAAGCGAATTGTTCGGCCATGAAAAAGGCTCGTTCACGGACGCCACGGCTCGCCGCACTGGGCAATTCGAGCTGGCCCATACCGGCACGCTCTTTCTCGATGAAATCGGCGACCTCAGCCCCGTCACCCAAGCTAAGCTCCTGCGCGTACTGCAAGAACGTGAATTCACACGAATCGGCGGCTCCCAATCGATCAAAGTCGATGTGCGTATCGTGGCGGCCACGAACAAGAACTTGGACGAACTGGTCCGAAAAGGGCAGTTTCGAGAGGACTTGTATTATCGCATCAATGTGATCGCGCTCTATCTCCCTCCTCTCCGCGAGCGCGGCGAAGACATTGCGCTCCTGGCCAAACATTTTCTCGCCAAACGGGTGGAAGAGGAAAAACGTCCTCGCATTGAGTTCTCGAAAGAGGCCTTGGAAACCCTTGCGCGCTACCCTTGGCCGGGGAATGTTCGCGAGTTGGAAAACATCGTCGAACAATCCTTTATCTGGTCGCAACAGGCCGACCAGATTACTCCGGAACATCTGCCCGCTATTCTCAAGGGGGATATCCGTTCATCCTCGCTCCACGACGATACGATCGCCGGACGCATGTCTCTCGAGAAAGCGGTCATGGAGTTCGAACGGGAGATCATTCTTGATGCCCTGAAGCGGACGAACTATGTGCAAACCCATGCTGCCAATCTTCTTGGCATCAGCAGACGCATGCTCAAATATCGTATGGACACCCTCGGCGTCGGCCGATCAGACAACGCCGCCGGCCAGGACTCAGAGCCTCCGATACAGGAATAACCCTGCGCCTTTCCCCTAGGTAACAGGGTGCAGCAAAAAGTATTTTCGCCTTTTCTCGATGAGAGTGGAGGTGTATCGCCTCAGAAAACTACATATGGTGTGCATCACGCAAGTCACCTACTTCCTATTGATGGAGCCCTATCGATCAAAACACAGGAGCAGCACTTGCCT
>JAOUEB010000102.1 GCA_029858925.1 Nitrospira sp. | reverse complement strand
CGTCCAGGATCTGCGGGCTCAGTAGGTGACGCCGCATGTGGCGCAACACACGACGAACCGGCGCAGTGCGATTGATGGCCGGACCACGCGGCACCTTGGCTACACAATCAGTCAACAGAAGCGGAAGCGCGTCAAAGAGGTCTTCGGGTGGTTGAAGACCGTGGGGGTGCTCCGAAAAGTCAAACTCCGTGGCGTGCCGCGCGTCGGCTGGCTCTTCACCTTCGCGGCCGCCGTGTACAACCTGGTGCGGATGCGCAATCTGGTGGAGGCCACGACATGACCGCGCACGGCACTGCAGCACCATCCGTCGCCCGCCGTCGGGGCACACGGCCGAGCACGGCATCCAAGAACCGAGGCCGTTCCAGGCCCGCAAACTCAACCGAGCCCGTATCAGGCTCAGTCAAACGGCGTTTTTCAGCAGCCTGCTAGACTCGATCAAGTTGGTTTCCAGCGAAGGGTCTTGGCACCTCCGTGCCCCACCGGCCCGGTCGAGACTAGGAGCGCAATGGCGGCTTGCCACCCTCAATCTGGATCGCCTGCTTGAGGGCATCAACGGCCTGGGTCACGTCCGTTTCCGTCGAACCAAACCGATTCTCCATAACTTTGATGGCTTGCCTGATCGCCGCCGTCATCTTCACAATTTGTTCCTCGGCTGTCATGTGTGTCCTCTTTCTTCAACTCACCACGCCCCCTGCAAGGCCATGGGCATTTCATTAGATAGAATCACCGTTTCTGGATTTCTCGCTTGGCTTTGAGCCAGTACTTTAGCGCATGTCCCTCCTGCCTCCCACCCGCATCATAGAATTAATGTGTCCGCTGGGCAACCGAAACTAATGGCTCGGCCATCAGTGCCGGCATTGCTCACGACGGCACTCCCGGCCTGCTGTCGACTCTGCGAAGAGGGCGGAGGCGGGAGTTGCATTTACTATTGAATGATCTGTGATGATCCCCGCGTCCCCCCCCATAAGGGAGGACGCCAAAGGAGGAATATCGCCACAAAAGCAAATCACCGCCCCTCCCACGTGGATCATCCGAGCACGACGCGAATGTGGTGGTTGCCGGAGACGACGAGCGGGATATTCGTATTGGCAGCCGACACTTTGCCATCAACCTCAATCAGCGTCACACCGCGGCTCACATGGCGTGGATTCTCCACCGCGATGTCATAAACGGCCGAATGGTACCGGAAACGAATGGAGTATCCTGGCCAGTGGCGCGGAACACACGGATCGATGGAGAGCGTAGCACCGCGCAAGCGGAAACCGAGCATCCATTCCATACCGGCCCGATAGAGCCAACCCGCCGCACCGCTGTACCAGGTCCATCCCCCACGTCCAACATGCGGCGGCTCGGCGTACACGTCGCCGGCGACAGCGTAGGGCTCGACTTTGTAACGCTGGACGTTCGCTCGCGAGGAGATCCGATGAACGGGATTCAACATACGGAACAACTCGCCGGCCTTGTCTCCGTCACCCAGGGCCGCGAACGCCAGCACGTTCCACACGGCTGCATGGGTGTATTGGCCGCCATTCTCCCGAATACCAGGGACATAGCCTTTGATATAGCCGGGATCCCTCGGCATCTGATCAAAGGGTGGTGTCAACAAACGGATCAGCCCGTCCCGCCGGCTCACAAGATGCCGTTCCACCGCGGCCATGGCGCGCGCGCCACGGTCCGGATCTGCCGCCCCGCTGATCACCCCCCAGGACTGAGCAATAGAGTCGATGCGGCATTCCGGATCTGCAGCGGAACCGAGTGGCGTCCCATCATCGAAGTACGCCCGGCGATACCATTCTCCGTCCCACCCGTTCCGCTCGATCGCGACCTTCAACCCACTCACATGGAGCCGCCACGTTTCAGCACGAGCACGCTCACCGCGCTGAGCCGCCACCTTGGCGAACTCCCAGAGCACCGTATGCAGAAACCAGCCGAGCCAGACACTTTCACCCCTGCCCTGCAGGCCGACACGGTTCATCCCGTCATTCCAGTCTCCGGTACCCATGAGCGGAAGGCCATGACTGCCGACTACAAGGCTCCGGTCCAACGCACGAGCGCAATGTTCAAAGAGAGTGGCGCGCATCTGGGACGCATGTGGTTCAAAATAGGATTCATGTTGTCCCTCAGCCAACGCCGGGCCTTCCAGAAATGGCACCATTTCGTCCAGCACAGTCATGTCTCCAGTCACTTCAAGAAACTGGATGACCGCGTACGGCAACCAGACCAAATCGTCGGAAATGCGGGTCCGCACACCGCGCCCGGACGGAGGGTGCCACCAATGCTGGACGTCGCCCTCGACAAACTGCCGCGCAGCGGCCCGTAGCAGATGCTCGCGCGTGATATCGCGCGCCGCCACACTCAAGGCCATGACATCCTGAAGTTGATCACGAAACCCGTACGCCCCGCTCAACTGATAGAATGCCGCACGTGCCCAAACCCGGCAAACCAGCGTCTGATAGAGTACCCAACGATTCAACAGGATATCCATTGCGCGCTCCGGCGTACGGACCTGTACGACACCCAAGACGTCGTCCCATCGGCGGGTAACCTCTCGCAAGAGCGCGTTCACGTCCGCCCCACGATAGCGAGTAAGCAGGAGACGAGCCTGGTCTCTCCCCTCTGTCTGACCAAGAAACCAGATAATCTCGGTGCGCTCGCCTGCTTTCAACTCAATCGACTGTTGCAGGGCCGCACAAGGGTCGAGACCCGCTCCGACCTTTCCGGATAATTCAGTTCCCGTTTCCAATGCCAGGGGGTGGTCGAAGGTCCCGTTACGGCCGAGGAATTCCGTGCGATCACCAGTCCACGATGTATGCGATCCCGCAAGATCGGTAAAGGCGATGCGTCCCGCAAACTCACCGCCCATCATACTGCGTGCAAACAGTGCCCCGGTCCCCGGATCGATCTCCGTGATGACGTACGGTGCGGACTCACTGCGGGAACTCCCGAGCACCCACTCAGCATAGGCCGTGATTGAAAGACGCCTCGACCGGCCAGACATATTCTGCAGTGTCAATCGAGAGATCTTGATCGGATCTTCAGACGGCACAAATTGCAGCAATTCAGCCAGGACACCGTGCGAACCGTGATGGAATCGGCTATAGCCCTGTCCGTGACAGGCGACATAGGGTGCCGGTCCGTCTCGAATCGGCAGCGCCGTCGGACTCCAGACCTCTCCGGAATCGTCATCACGAATATAGAACGTCTCTCCAGACGGATCAGACACCGGATCGTTTGACCAGGGCGTCAGCTGATTCTCGTGGCTGTTCAACGACCAGGTAAACCCCGAACCAGACTCCGACACGAGAAATCCGAACGACGGATTCGCAACGACATTAATCCAGGGTCGCGGCGTCCTCAGACCTTCGCCGAGAATTGTGACATATTCACGTCCATCGTCGGCGAAGCCGCCCAAGCCGTTAAAGAATTCGAGATCTCGTTCAGGCACCGGCACATCCAGGCGTCTGCTCACCCGCGGTGAAAGCGGGCTCGTCGACGCCGCACGGCTCCTGCGCGGTAGGCGAGTGACCTGCTCCGCCAAGGTGCCCCGCCGACCGAGCAGAACGACCCGAGCAAACTGCTGCAGCAGCATCCGATCCTGGGCGGAGAGCAGGTCAGTTCGCAAAAGATAAATACTGCCTCGCGCCCCGCCGGCATTCGGACAGAGGCGCAGCCGACTGCCGCGCACAAGCCCTTCCAACGATCCTTGCAGCCCCTGCTCATACGACGAGGCCTTCTCATTCAGGATGACCACATCGGTCGATAATTGCCTCATCCGCCAGTATTCATGTGCTCGGAGCAATTGCCGGACGATGTCGACATCGTCCGCCTTGTCGATACAGGCCAACACGATGGGCAGATCGCCTGAGATGCCATGCGCCCACAGCGCCGCGCGGTCCACCGTGCCTTGGCTAAGTGTTTCGGAAGACGCCCGCAGCGAGACATCGGAGTACAGCACCGCGTTGGCCAGTTGCTGGAACAGTTGCGCCTCGTCGCTCTCGATACCGAGGTGATGCAATTGCACTCGCGCTTGTGTCCAGGCCAGCGACAGGGCACGCTCAAATACTCTCGGGTCACTGTACTTGTCGGCTAGCTCCAACACTTGATCGCGGGCTGGGCCGACAATGGTCGAAAACACAACCCGCACAGTCCCGCCTGGAGGCACCCGCACCGTGCGGCGCAAGCTCATCACCGGATCAAGCACGGATCCGACGGTATTCGAGAGCGGCCGCCTACCAATCATCGAGACCGCCGTGCGGACATGGTTTCCGCGTCCAAGAAACCGGGCACGATCCGTTTCATATTGCAGGGCGCCCACGGTCTCTCCTTCGACCACGACCACCTGGGCCACCCACACCGTCGCTTCTTCATCCGATCGTCTGCGCCGCGTGGCGAGTACCGCGCCGACCTCCGCCACGAATTCCGTTTGCACAAACAGATTTGCAAAAGCTGGATGGGCCACATCAGCGGCCTGTGGAGCCAGGGACAGCTCGGCATAGGAGGTGACTTGTAGATCGCGCGCGCAGGCTCCCATATTGGTCACGGAGATGCGCCGCACTTCGGCATCATCCTCGGACGACACCACAACATCGAGCGTCGTACTCCAATCATCATCCCGCCGGACGATCTCAGCTCGTTCTTCTGTAAAGGACGCCTCATAAGCGTCGGCCTCGACGCCGCTGGGCTGATAGCCGGCCGACCACACCGCCCCTGCGTGCATGTCATGCAGAAAAATATAGGAGCCCCAACAATCCCGCGTCGCATCTTCACGCCAGCGAGTCACCGCAATATCGCGCCACCGGCTGTACCCCGAACCTGCCGTGGTAAGCATGACGGCATACTGCCCATTGGACAGCAGATGCGTCCGCGGTGTCGCCTCATGGGGCGAGGTAAATCGCCGCACGACCGGTGGAATGAGGTCACGGACTTGCGCCGCCGCAGCGACTTCTTCCGCGCGCGGTCGCGTCACCGGCACGTCGCGCGGAGTCCGCTCTTGGAGCAGGAGCTCGGTGGCCCGCACCATCGGCTCGGCATGAAACCGGTTTCTCATCACTCCATCGTTCAACACATTCGCGATGGCCACTACCGTCATACCCTGATGATGGGACATATAGGCCCGCACGATGGCCACGTCTTTTCCTTCGGGTACCCGTGTCCCCGTGTAATCCAGCGCCTCATAGAACCCGTAGGTTCCTCTCCCTCCAGCCTCGGCGAGGCGCCCAAAGCCCTGCGTCGCTTCCTTGGGATTGATCATCGCCGCGAGTGCGGTGGCATAGGGCGCGACGACCACGTCTTCGCTAAGCCCTCGCTTGAGTCCAAGACCCGGCACGCCAAAGCTGGAATACTGGTACGTCAGGTCGAGATCGCGCGTATTATAGGCCGACTCCGAAACACCCCAGGGCACGCCTCGCTCTTGGCCGTACTGAATCTGCCGCTGGACGATCAGCTCATACGTCCGGGACAGCAAGCTGCCTGTCTGGAAACGCATCACCAACGCCGGCATAAGATATTCGAAGATGGAACCCGACCAGGACACGAGCGCCGAACCGGTTCCCACGGGCGTCAGGGCACGGCCCAGGTGAAACCAGTGCGATGACGGCACATCGCCCTTGGCGATGGCGATAAAGCTCGCCAGTCTGGCTTCCGACGCCAGCAAGTCGTAGCAACTGGGGTCCAGGCTGTTCTCTGAGACACGAAACCCGATCGACAACAGTTTGCGTGTCGGTTCGAAGAG
>JAOUEB010000101.1 GCA_029858925.1 Nitrospira sp. | reverse complement strand
GCCGACGCCCAGCCGCTCAATTTGCCGGTGAGGCGCACGCCGATCAATTTGGGATGGAGCACTTCCCAGGGCAAACCTGCCATTACTTCGCCCGCATCGGCACCGCCGACGCCGATCGCTAAACCGCCCAGCCCACCGCCGTTTGGCGTATGCGAGTCGGTGCCGATGATCAAACTTCCGGGGAACGCATAATTTTCCAGCACGACTTGATGAATGATCCCGGCGCCCGGCTTCCAGAAGCCGATGCCGTACTTCCTCGCCGCCGAGGCCAGAAAGTTGTAGACTTCCCTATTTTCATCCATCGCGCGCAGCAGGTCCTTCTCGGACCCCATTTCGGCGCGGATCAAATGGTCGCAATGGATCGTGCTGGGCACGGCGGCCTGCTTCTTATTCGCCTGCATAAACTGCAACATGGCCATTTGGGCCGTCGCATCCTGCATCGCGACACGGTCTGGCCGCAGGGCCAGCATGGCCTTGCCGCGTTCCCAGGTCTGGGTGTCGAAATTATCGGCGTGCGAGACGAGAATCTTTTCGGCCAGCGTCAGCGGACGGCCGAACTTCGTCCTCGCCTTCGCGCAGGCGTCCGGCATCTTGGCGTACAGTTTCTTGGCTAGGTCCATGGACATGATTGTTCTCCGTCTTCTTACGTTGATCGTCGTTCGTATCTCGTGAAGCGTATCTCGCAGACCTTCCTGCGCTTCACGAATAACGCTTCACACTTCACGTCATTTCAGAGGCGGGACTTCCCGCGCTATTTTAACGGCGGGACTTCCCGCCTCTTGGGCGCCGCGTAATTCACCAGGTAATCGAACAGCCGGATCAAACGGCTGTCCTGACGCTTCTGATCCACCCAATGCCCGATCAATCCGATCGTGCGCGAGAGGATGAAGAAACCGTTTAAACTGTCGACCGGGAATCCGATATCGACGAGCACCGCGGCCATCGTGCCGTCCACGTTCAGGATCAAGTTATCCTTCTTCACCGACGTGATCTTTTCCACTTCGAGCGCGAAGTCCAGGCAAGGGGTCTTCATGTTCAAACTCTTGACGTATCCGACCAATTCCTTCACTCGCTTGTCCGGATTGCGCAAGCTCTTGACACGATGCCCGATCCCCGGGACTGGCCCGTGGTTCTTCTTCATATAGACCAGGAATTCATCCACCGTCATCTTGTTATCGACGGCGTACTTGAAGTAGCGGCCTGCATCGGTCACGGCGCCGCCGAAACGAGGACCGATCATGATCAAGCCTGCTGCCACCGACTGAGACATCCCGATTCCGGCGCAAGCCGCGATGATCGTCCCCAAGGCGCCGCTGACGCAGGGGCCATGGTCGGCGGAGAGCATCATGATGCGCTTGATGATTTCGGCTTCCTGCTTGGAAATGAGCCGCTTATCCCACAAGAGCCCCACGACATGGGGAATCTCGTAACCCTTATTGATGAGTTCGGACGCGGGGTAGCCGACATAGCAGGGTTCGTCGCCGCGATCATCGCTGATAGTGGTGCGGATCAGCGGCGCGACCATGACTTCGTCCGCCTTCATCGCTTCTTCAACGGTCTTGGGCAGTTTCGGCAGCGAAACCGGCTCAACCGGCTCTTTCACCTGGCCGGACTTCAGCATCTCTTGATAGGCGTCCTTGATCGCAGGGCCCAATGCGCCGAATGTCGCAGGCACAATCGCGCCTGATTTCTTGAGGGCATCCGACTTCGCGCGGGCCGATCCCTCGCCCTTCATGCCCTCCTTCGCGCCGGCATGACCGAACTTCATCCCCTTCGGCAAACTCTCCTGACAGAAACCGGAGACGACAGCCATCAACTTCACCCGCCGCTTCTTTGCCCCGTACCACTCGGCCGCGCGTTCTTCAAGATCGCCGCCCATCTCGCCGACGATAACCACCGCCTTCGTCTGCGGATCGTTTTCGAACATTTCGAGGTAACTGACGTAGTCGGTACCGGGAAATGCATCTCCGCCGATGCCGATCGCCGTCGTAATGCCGTCGGCAAACTGCGAGCAGATCCAGATGATTTCGTTGGAGAGCCCCCCGGATTTGGTAATGACGCCGAAGGAGCCTTCCCGATAGAGCTTGGAGAGAACCAGATTGTCGAATGCGCCGCCGATCACGCCTAAGCGGCAGGCGCCGGCGGAGACGATTCCGATGGACGACGGTCCATTGAAAACCTTGCCGAGCTTGCGCGCATGGGCGCCGAGGATCTTGGCGTCTTTTTCCGGCACGCCTTCGGTGATCATCGACACCACCTTAATATGGGAATCGTCGAGCGCTTCCATGCCGCCCTTCATCGCGCGGTCGGCACCGATGTAGACGAGGCTGGTATTGATAGTCGAGTGGTTCTTCGTAGCTTCCGCGATAGTCTTATAAATAGGAATGGCAATGAGCCCGCTGCCGTAGGGGATTTCGTTGGTCTTGCCGGCATCCGGCGGATAGACGAACGCTTCGACGTTGAGCGGACGCTTGATCAGGTAACAGAACTCCGCCATGCGGCGCGCGGCGTTGACACCAGCCTGCCCACCCTGAATCACGACCCTGGTGTCTTTATTGACCAGAATACTCATCGGAATCTCCCTCTTTCCCTTCAGGACTGAGCGCTGAGGACTAAGGGCCGAGAGAAGCCCCCTCTCACTCAGTCCTCAGTCCTCGTTACTGTTTTTGAAGCGCCTTATCGACGATATCAGTGAGTGGCGTGTTGCGGTCGAAGACGTGGATGTCGAATCCTTCGTCCTTCAAGGCGCGCATCGCATCAAGCCCTTCCTTCTCGCGCGGGCCGCCGCGGCGCACCCAAATTTTCACATCCTTCATCTTGCCGTCAGCCTTGGCTTTGCGGAACCCGTTGATGATCCCGCCGAAAGTCTTTTTCACATCCGTAAAGTTGGCAATGGCGCCGCCGACGATGATGTTCTTGATGCCGGGCAAGGTGCAGACTTTTTCGGTAAGGACTTCGACGGCCCAATCGGGCGGGTCGCCGGAATATTCCGCATAATTCGCCAACTTCCCGCCGCGCGCGACCACCGCGTCGGAGTAATACACACTGGCGCCTCCGCCGGCCGGAAGCATGGCCGTATCGCCGCCTGGAATTTCAATAAATTTGACCGAGCCCTTGATCTTCGAATCGACCGCCATCACTTCCATTTCGTTCTTCGAGTAGGCCCGGCCGAACTCCGCGGCAAACTGAAAATTCCAGTCCGGGTGGCGGAACTTGGCGTCGCCGTCGAGCAACGTCACGGCGTCCAGGGCGACCAACTCGCCGTCGCTCTCGCGAGTGACGACCGGGTTCACTTCGAGGTACTGCGCATCCTCGTTGTCGAAGCAGATGAACATTTTGCCGGCGAAGTCCGCCATTTTCTTGGAGAGCGGTCCGGTAAAGCCCGCCTCCTTCGCCACCTTCTCCAGCGCCTCCGGCGACGGCTGCTGTCCGATTTCCAACGTCAACCGCTTGACCCGATCCCAGTTCGACTCCACTTCGATCCCGCCGCAATTGGCGACCAGGACTTCACTCCCCTCGCGGGTGGATTTCACCGCGCAATAATATTCTTCCTTGTGGGCAATCATCTCGGAGATGATGACTTGCGTCACCGTGATGCTGCCGACCTGGCGGCCGACCATCTCCTTCGTCGCGGCAATCGCGCCGTTGAGATCCAGCCCGACCTTGACCAATCCAAGTTTGAATCGCGATCCCAGCGCTTCGTGGGCTTTGGCCACCAACTTGGAATGCTTCAACCACTCATTGGCCTGCCCGAGCTTGGTGAGTTCTTCCGCGGAGGTGACGACGACATAATTGGGGACATGGATGCCCCACTTTTTCATCAACCCCATTCCGGGGCCTTCCAACACCTTGGCCATGACTCGCTCCTTCAAAAGTGTAAACGCCGCTGCAAGAGGAGCAGGATTGTAGCGAAATCATTCCTGCGACTCAAGACGCCAGAGGGACTATGCGAAGAAAACCCAAAAGGCCCAGCCTGAACTTCTCGCGAGGCCAGGTTTTTCTAACCAAAGGAAATGTCAACGGAAGTTTGTGGATGCGTCGGCATACTACACCGTAGCATGGATAGAGATCGATCGATTTCTCGAGAAGTTCGAAAAGTTTTCGGGAAACCACGTTGGGAACCTCTTTGAAGATCGACCAACAGCATTCGCGCTGAGATCGACCTCCGGAAAAGTCCGGAGTGATTCCTTATCGTAAAGAATTTGGAGGGGCTGCCGATCGGGCCGAACTAACTATATGAAACCACTCAGACCTTTGCCAGGAACTGGTTGTGCACCCACCCTTCGATATCTCCATTCTCCACCAATTCCACTTTGTTCCAGCGATCGCGCTTTTCCAGAAGTACCACCTCGGTTCCCTTCTTCAGCGGTTCGGCAACAGGTGGGAATTCTACGCCTGGGCCGCTCCGAATATTCAGCGTGGACGCCGTCACTTCATAGCGCTCCGGTGCTTCTGTTTCGCGACCCAGCACCGAGGCACGAACTTGCTCCAATGGGAAAGCCGGACCTGGGTCCCTCTTCCGATCCGGAGCGATATCTTCATGTCCTATCACATCTTTGAGATCGTAGTGTCGGACAAGGAGTCGCGCGAGCTCCAAAGCCTTCTGGATCTGGACTTCCGTGTAGGTGTGCCACCAACGGGGCTCACTATTCAGCCTGTGCTTGGCATTGACGACTTGGTCCTCCGGATACATGGTTCCAAACCACGCCTGATACTTGTCGCCGACTTTCTTGAGCGGCCCCGCATTATCCATCTCTATTCCAATGGAATAGCCGTTTATTCCGCTCAACCCGTCCCAGTGGCTGAGCCCGGCGTGCCAGGTCTTCACGTTGAAAGGGGCAAGTTGGGTGATCATGCCATCCCTGGCCAAGATGAGATGGGCGGAGGCTTTCGACTCCGGGTTGGTCAACCAGTTGACCGCACTTGCAGCGCTCTTCCCGGCTGTGTAATGCATGACCAGGTAGCGCGGGGTGAGTTCGCCCCCTTTATTGGGCGTTTCCACAAAGGAGACGCCGTCTCCGACAAGTCGATGGTCCTTGATCGCAAGAGGTGTCGCTCCGGCTACGACAGCCGCACGTTTCCTGCCAGCCCCAGACGTCGCTGCCCTCTTCTTTGGAGAGGTGCGTTTCCTCGCCGATCCTGTTCGAGCCATTCTCAGCTTCCTCCGTGAACGTTTAATGAATGACACCTGAGCCCACACCGAGCATACTCTTATCAGCCGCGTTTCCCCGAGCGCTGGATCGCGTAGCGTTGATAGCGGATTCCCCGCCGCGCGCCCTTCATCTGCGATTTGATTTTCAGCCGCCTAGCTGCGACGGCATCCCCCTTGGCCGTAAACGTCTCATGATCCCCCTTGTCGGGATTGAAATATCCGACATACCCTCCCGGGTTCACACCGAACGACCGCAGCGTCTTGCCGTTATATGTGCGCCCGAGAAAATCGTTCCGGCCGCCTTTTTCCTCTCCACCCGTAAAGTACAAAGGCAGGACAAAATTCGAGACTTTGACTCCGTCGATCTCATAGGTTTCCGCCTGCACCGCGTCACACATTTCATACCAATGAAAGACCGTCCGCGCAGAATCCGCCGGATGTGGTCCCTGCACCAACAGATTCACTTCGGGATCCCCGACCAGCTCCAGTGCCTCATGCGATAAAGTGACCGTCCAGTCTTCTTTCAACTGCTTCGCCAGTTCAGTAAAGACAAAGCCATAGGGCACCCCCGCATTATTGGTGTCGTGATAGCCGAGCGCGTCTTCGACATCCACCGCGTTCCAGAGATACAACACCGCATCGCCTCGCATGTCGGTGATATT
>JAOUEB010000099.1 GCA_029858925.1 Nitrospira sp. | reverse complement strand
TCGACCGCGTACTGAAAGTCGTCAGGCAACTGAATGAAGAATCTGTCCAGCCTTGGCGCCATAGCGCGCCTGCTTGGTGAGGCTCGGAATGGCGATCTCTTCCCACACCGTGCAACACATCTCGAAGTTTTCGGGAATCTGGTTCAGGTAGCGTCGAAACTGATTGGCGGTCGGCGGGCGGTAGAATGTGGAGTCATTCCCCACCGTCCTGAACCATGGCTCCTTGTTGTACTGGAATTGGCAATATTCGCCGAGGCAGTCTCGATCGAACGTGCTCTTGCATACGGCCGTTTGTCCTCCTGGCCTTGCCAGCCTTCGTACGTCCAGGTGGATGTGCCAAAGGACACCAGTGGCGAGACGGGCATGGCGGCGAGTGTATGGCTACCCGATAGCTTCCTCAATGGGTGTGTGCTGAACGGTTCTCTCACGAGTGGGTAGAAGCTGCAGCTCTTTTACGGTCAACGTGACGGTTGCGTACTGCTCTTCAACTAGTCCTGTTACGATGTAAGCCTGATTCGTCTCCAGCAGATGGCAGTCGCGGCGATAGGTGTGAGGAAGCACCGTCGCGTCGTAGATGCCTGTCTGATCTTCCAAGGTGAGAAACTCCATCGGCTCGCCTGTTTTGGTCGTGATCAGTTTCTCGGTGATGAGCCAGCCGATCACGGTCACCTCGCGCCCGACATGCTGCATTAAATCCTTGGCAGGGACATGCGGGATGTGGGTGAGGACGCTCTGGAAGAGGTCCAGCGGATGACAGCTCAGCGGGAAGCCGAAGAGATCCAGTTCATGGGCCAGTTTCTGTTTGAACGAATATTCAGGCGGAATCGGCAGGTAGCTCGGCGCTGTGGACGCCTGTGAGGCCGCGTGTGAGACGTAGAGTCTCCACAGCAGCGCGGGGCGTGTGAGTTCTCCGGCGATCGCATCGAAGCATCCGGCTTTGACGAGGCGCTTCGCTTGGGACAGCTCCGGTTTCACGCGATCCAGCCAGTCATACAGTGAACGGTATGGGCCGTTCGTCTGTCGTTCGGAGACGATACGCGTCGCCAAGTTCTTCCGAAGTCCTTTGATCTGCATCAACCCCACACGAACGGTTGTGTCTGCGCCGCTGTATGCCCATTCGCTCGCGTTGATTTCCGGTGGGAGGATGGTCAGTCCCATCCGTCTGCCCTCCGAGAGATAGGCAAAGGCCGAGTAGTATCCGCCTTGATTGCTGACGACGGCGGCGATGAATTCAGCCGGATAGTGGGCTCTCAGATACGCCGACTTGAAACTCACCTGGGCATAGCTGGCACTGTGCGGTTTACAGAAGCTATAGCCGGCAAAGCTCATGATCATGGCCCATACCTGGTCGATGACCGCTTGCCGGAGACCTTGCGCTGACGCCCCGTCGTAGAACCGGCGCTGATAATCTCGAAGCTGTCGTTCCTTATGCTTCTTGCTGAGGATTTTGCGGAGTTGATCGCCATCCTCGACAGAAAATCCAGCCAAGGCGACCGCCACGTTCATCACGTCTTCTTGGTAGACCATGATGCCGAGTGTTTCAGCGAGAACGTCGTCCAGCAAGGGATGCAACGACGTATAGGGACGCCCGTGGGCGCGACGGACAAACTCGTTCGCAAACACATTGGCGGCCGGACGGATGATCGACGAGACGACGACCACATACTCGAACACATCCGCACTGGCGCGTCTGGCCGGCGGCATGCCCGTCCAGAGCTTCTTGAGCAGCAACCTGGTGGCCGGTGACTCGACATAGAAGCAGCCCATCGTCTCCCCACGTCGAATCAGTTCATTCGTAGCCGGATCGCCGATCGGGTCCCAGGTTGCATAGTCGATCATGCGGCCGGTGTTGCGCTGGATTGCCGCCAATGCATCGCGGATCACGGCGAGGGATCGATTGCCCAGCAGGTCGATCTTGACCAATCCGGCATCTTCCGTCTGGTCCTTCTCCCACTGGATGACCGGCAACCCGGAGGCGGATAGTTCGACCGGCACGTAACGCCGGATCTCGTCAGGGACCAGCACCACCCCTCCGACGTGAAGTCCCAGGTTGCGGAAATGTCCCTGGAGTTGCAGAGACCAATGCAGAATGTCTGGCCACGGGGCCCTGAGTTGCAGGGCGCGGCACAGCTGAGCCGTCCAGGTCGTTGTGGTCATCCCAGGTACGACATCAAGGTCCGCTCGCCGCTGAATCAGCGAGAGCGTCTTGCCGATTTCTCCTGCAGGAATGCCATGCACCTTGGCAATTTCTCGCAGGGCGGCACGAGTCGCGAGCGTATTCTGGTTGGCGACCATTGCCGCATGATGTCGCCCATAATGGGCGAAGACCCATTCGAGAATCGCCGGCCGTTCGTCCCACGGAAAGTCAATGTCGATGTCCGGTGGATCACGGCGACCGGGGTTGAGGAATCGCTCGAAAAGGAGATTGTGTCGAATCGGATCGACATGCGTAATCCCCAGGCAGTACGAGACGATGGACGCGGCAGCAGAACCTCGCCCGCATGTGCGGGGAGCTTGCCTGACAATCTCATCGACCACGAGGAAGTAATCGGCGTAGCCTTTCTCTCGAATCACGGCCAGCTCTTTCTCGACCCGCCCGGTCACCACGTCCGACAGCGCGCCATAGCGCCACAGTGCGCCGTCATACGTCTTCGTGCGCAACGTCTCGAACGCAGCGTCAGCTGAGAGACGGCGGAATGATGGGAAGATCGTCTCCTTGAAGTCCCAGTCGGTGTAACACTGCTCCCCAATATTGCGGGTATTGGAGAGAGCCTCAGGGATGTGTGGAAAATAACGATTGAGGGCCGCTTCGGGCATCAACCAATGTGACGGCGCGCAACATTGATCGGCATGGAGCCGAGAGAGGGTCGTATTCTCCGCAATCGCGCGAAGAAGCCGGTGGCCGTGGTAGTCGGCTGGGAAAAGGAGCGAGGCCCTGGCGGTTGCGACAGGCGGAAGCCCACTACATCGGCTGAACGTCACGGCCTCGTGCATCGCCGGCCCCGGCGTCAGTTCAACGTAGAGATCTTCCGGTGAGTCGCGATGCCAAGACATGAGAGCTGGGTAGTCATCCGAGAGGATGATCAACCCTGCTCGATGTCGAGCCACCGTGCCGATGAAGTCGAAGGGTTCGTCACAGTGGCGAGCCGAGAGGGCGCGGCAGAGATTGGCATACCCCTCCGGTGTTTTGGCCAGGAGCACGGCACGGTGCGTGTTGTGGATGAGTTCTGCGCCCAGAATCGGCTTGAGTCCCGCTGCTCGCGCCACGTCGAGAAAGCGAATTGCCCCGTAGAGCCCGTTCGTATCCGTGAGGGCCAGCATGTCCTGGCCTTGCATTCGCGCAGCCTGGCAGAGTGTCTCCAGCGTGGGGATGCCCTGCATCGGCGAATAGGACGAATGGGTGTGCAGGTGGACGAAGGCGGACGACACTCAATGACTCCTCCCGTAGTGGATGGCCTGCTCGCCGAACCGTGCGTGGAGCTTGTCGAGTGCCACCGCCAGCTTCTTCGCGCGTTCCTGCTGCCGTTGTTCAGCCGGAGGCCGGTCATCGAAGAGGGCGATTTGCTCGGCATAGGCCGTTAGGCCGGTCAGGCGTACTGTCATTGAGCGGAGCCGGACTCGGCGACGGAAGCATCGGTGGAAAAGCGTGGCGAGCCGCGGAGAAAGATCTGTTTCCCAACAGGTTTCCGGTGCGATGCGCTCTCGTTTGGTCACTTCGACCTGGTCGCCGTAGCGGATGGTGAGGGACAGGTCTCTACAGACCAGCCGCCGGCCGCGGAGGATGCGACAGAGTCGTTGCGCGGTATCGAGTAATCTCCCCCGCAATACCGAGTCGTCGATTTCATCCGGCTCCAGCGTGGTGGTCTCCTCGAGACTCTGCTGAGCCGCCGGAGGCAGGACCGGCAGATGGTCGATCCCTTGTGCCCAGCGGGAGAGCTGCCCGGCATAGTCTCCCAACACCGGTTCCAATGCCTCCAGTGGGCTTTCGGCCACGTCGCCCAGTGTGAGGAGATTGAGGTCATCGAGCCGATCCAGGACCGTTCGCATACAGGGTTGGTGGAGACCCGGCAGGGTCCGCACAGCAAGCGGCGACATGAAGATCCGCTCGGACCCGTGCCGGACATCGTAGAGTTCCGACGGCTCGACCAACGATGCCGCCGTTTGCGCCACTAGCTTGTTGCTGCCCACTCCGGCCACACCGTCGAGTTGATACTGTTCCAGCACGTTCCGCTGCACCGTCGCCGCCATATCGCAGGCCGGCCCAAACAGCCGCCCTGTGCCGGTTACGTCCATCACGAAAGACCCCGGCTGTACGGGTTCCCAGACCGGCGCATAGCGCGAGAC
The DNA here is from genome assembly GCA_029858925.1 of Nitrospira sp. Lineage (GTDB taxonomy): Bacteria > Nitrospirota > Nitrospiria > Nitrospirales > Nitrospiraceae > Nitrospira_D. The sequence goes on along the minus strand of JAOUEB010000099.1, from coordinate 1,500 downwards.
TACGGTGAGGAGCGAATGGACCGCGCTGCGGACTCGATTCGGGTTCGGCGCGAGGATGAGCAACGAGGGGCAGAACCGCCGAGCCTGTTCGACCGGCATCCCGATGGAGAGCCCGTCCTGTTCCGCTTCGGGCGAGACCTCCCGGAGCAGCGCACGAGGTGTGCTGAGCGGGGCAATAGCGAGCGGTCGAGTCCGAAGGGCGGGATCGTTGCGGCGGGTTAGGGCGATTTCAAACGAGGGGATGGCAAAGCAGACAATCCGGCGATCCATTGCGCAGACTCAAACCGTTCGATGCCCTATATCTATCGGCTGAGATGACGGATTACACCCACCACGATGCCCTCGATCTGGAAGGCGTCGGTCGTCTTCACCACGATCGGCTTCATGCTGTCATTAGCGGGATGGAGTTCAATCGCGCCGGTCTTGCGGTGATAGGTTTTGATCGTGGCCTCTCCATTCACGAGGGCAATGATGGTCTGGCCGTTTCGTGCCGTACTCTGCTTCTGCACCACGACCACATCGCCGGGGAGAATCCCCTCGTCCTGCATGGAGGTTCCCTTCACGCGCAGCGCGAAGGTGTTGCCACGGCCCATCATGCTCTTGGGAACGTCGACTCGTTCGATCTGTTGGATCGGTTCGATGGGTTCGCCGGCTGCGACAATCCCTGCCAGTGGAATCTGGGAAGAACTGAGCTGTGCCAAGGCCAACTCAACCACCTGCGGGATCGGCAGAACTCCCGTTTCATACCGTGTGACAGTCAGCCTGGTCTTCCGGAGCTCTTGCGCGAGCGCCTCCTGGGTGAATCCTAATGCCTGACGGGTGTGCCGGAGCAGTTTTGGCGTCATGTATCGTAACGATACATGCTGAATCTTCGCCCTGTCAAGCTGGACGCTTGTCGGGTTCCCCCGGTGGTTCGTAGGATATCCGGTGTGTTCGCCCCTCTGTCAGGCTTCGGCCGCCGTTGTTCCGGCCAGCCGTCCTGTCGCCCAGGCCCATTGGAAGTTGAAGCCGCCGATGCGGCCGTCGCAGTCCAGGATTTCACCGACGAGATACAGACCCGGCACGACCTTCGATTCCATCGTTCGAAAGTTGATTTCTTCAAGCGGCACCCCGCCGGCCGTCACTTCCGCATAGTTCCAGCCGCGATCCTGCACAATGGGAAGTGGAAACTTCGTGAGCAGACCGAGGAGATGGTCTCGGTCTTTCCGTGGCAGTTGCGCAATGGCCGCCTGGCCGTCGCAATCCGCATACTGGGTGAGAGATTCGGCGAATCGTTGAGGAAGACGCTGAGCGAGAGTCTTGGACAGTGTGCGGCGGGGATGAGCCCGCGTCTCCTCCATGAACCATTCCCGCACGTCTTCTTGGGTGTGACCTGGGACAAAGTTCCCGTAGACCGTGGCGGCTTCGTTCTGCTCGCGGGCCACACACCAGAACCGGCTCGCGTCCATCACTACCGGTCCGCTGATGCCGAAATGGGTCCAGAGCAAACTGCCTGTTCGC
>JAOUEB010000100.1 GCA_029858925.1 Nitrospira sp. | reverse complement strand
CGGATTGTTGCGGCGAAGGGTCAGCGCATCTCCGAAATAGCGGGCCAGCAGCGAGAAGCTTTCCCGGTGGCGAAACGAATGTTTCAGCGGCAGAAAACCGGTCGCGATAAATCCATGAGACAGGCTGATCCGTTGAGCATAGGGATGCACCGTCCGCGCCACCACCAAGCCGACGTGCAGTCGGCCCTGAATGGCTTCAAGGCGTTTTTCCATCAGCAGCTTGCCGGCCTGCAGGCGGCGATAGTCCGGATGGACGGCGAGACGGCCGAACTCGCCGACGAGATCGGAATGAGCCCCGAAGTCGAACAGCACGGAGGCCGTGCCGATGACCCGCCCCGACTCGGTGTCTTCGGCCACGAGAATAAGCGCGTCGTCCGTGAAGACAGACCGCTTCAGCCACAATTCATCGTAGAGTTCACGATGCGGATAGTCGGCCCCGTAGACGGCGAGAAAGACCTCGCGGATCTGGCCGACGTCTTCTTCGCGGGCTTCTCTGACCCGAATCATGGCAGCCTCGCACGAAAGGTCATGAACGGCTGCGCTGGTCGCGCAAGCGTTGACCTGCGATCTTGGCGACCGCGCGGTAATAGGCCGCGCCGACGGCCAAGGCCTCTTCGTCGAAATCGAACTTGCTGGAGTGAGCGGGAAATCCCTCCTTGCCCGGCACCTGTCCCCCGAACCGGACGTAGGCCCCCGGAATCTTCTCCATGTAATAGCTGAAATCTTCCGCTCCCATGTTCGCAGTCTTGAGCGGCAACACATTGGCCGCGCCCACCACGGTCACCGCCGCATCACGCGCCAGACCGGCCATTTCTGACGTGTTGACCAGCGGCGGCGTGCCCTCCTTCACGCTGACATGAATCTTCGCGCCGTGCAATTGAGCGATCGACTCGGCGATGCGGCGGATGGAGGTGAGCAGTTGTTTCCGAACGGTCGGATCCTGCGCGCGGACGGTTCCCTCGAGCTTGGCCTGTCCCGCAATGACGTTTGGCGCTGTCCCGGCGTAAAACTGGCCGACGGAGACGACCGAGGGCCTGGCCGGATCGATCTCGCGCGAGACGATCGTCTGCAGCGCCATGATCATGAGGCTCCCGACGACGACCGCGTCGATACTTTCGTGCGGGCGGGCGCCATGCGCGCCTTGCCCGACGATCTCGATGGCAAAATTGTCCGACGACGCATTGACGGCGCCCTCCGCGACAACAATGGCTCCCGGATAATAGTGGCGATCGAGATGGCCGCCGAAGATCATGCCGGCGCCTACCAACGCCCCGGCTTGAATCATCGCCTGCGCGCCGGTCCCTTTTTCTTCAGCCGGCTGGAAAATCAATCGCACGGGCGCCGGCAGATCCTTTTCGCCGGACAGGAGAGCCGCCGCGCCAAGCAGCATCGCGGTATGCCCGTCATGGCCGCAGGCATGCATGACGCCGTCGCGCGCCGACGCAAAGTCCAAGCCGGTTTCTTCTTGAATCGGAAGCGCATCCATGTCGGCGCGCAACACGATGCAGGGGACTCCCGCGATACCGGGAATGTCGGCGATCACGCCGGCGCCCGCGACATTCGTCCGGCACTGGATGCCGATGTCCCGCAGAAAGTCGGCAATGACGGCGGCCGTTCCGGTTTCCTGCCCGCTCAGCTCCGGTTGCCGATGCAACAGCCTCCGCAGCGAGACGATCCGGTCATACAAGTTCTGGGGGATCAGCGGCATGCCGCTTCTTCCTCTTCGCCCGGCGATTCGACAGTCCGGCCTCGCATCGGCTCCGGCTTCTTGAACCGACACACTCCCCGGTTCAGCTCTCGGTCACGAGAACTCAGCGCTCTTCCTGCGCCCGCTCCCCTGATCGGAACGTCACGTACACATAGACGGGAATGGGCAGGTGGCCGAGATGTTTTTCAATCAACGGCTTGACATCTTTCCATTCCAGCCCTCCCACCCCGGTGGCCAAACGAGGAAGGGCAACGCTCTTGATGTTCTCGGTTTCAATCACCTTGGACAGGGCCTTGAGGCAGTGGTTGACGTTCTCGATCGTGGCCCGTCCTGGCTTCGCTCCGTGGCTGGGAGCCGGCTCCTGGGTAAACAAATTCACGATTCGAACGCCGCCGACACCCGCCCAGGTCCACAACTCGCCTGACTTCGGGCTAACCGTCTGGCAATAATGCCGGAAGTCCTTGTACATCGCCGGCCATCGTTCTCGAAGCGACAACGCCAGCCCGCTGGCAAAGTTGTCGTTCGGCGCGACTCCGTGCGCCACGGTTTCAGCCTGCGTCAGTAGTATATCTCCTGTCACTTCTTTCAACATCTGTCATTCACCTCCGACGAGTTGGGTACAATAATCACTGCTACCACAATACGAGTCAGGGCTACGGCGTCTTCGCGCAACGGAACCCGTAGCCGAATTGTCGACCAGACTGTTCGGCATTGAAACGGAACGAGGTGCGTAGAAACTCCGGAACATAGAGCCAGGACCCGCCCCGCACGACTCTAGACTCACCCTCTGTCGGTCCCTGCGGATTCTTCGCTGGGCTCTTCTTGTAATAGTCATACTCATACCAGTCGTTGACCCATTCCCAGGCATTACCGGCCATGTCATAGATGCCATAGGGACTCTTGCCCATTTCGAACGACCCAACCGGAACCAACGCCATATGGCCGTCCCATTCCTTTTTGCCGTAATTCGCGTGCAGCCGAGTCGGCGCTTCGTTACCCCACGGGTAGATGCGGCCATCCGTTCCCCGCGCCGCCTTTTCCCACTCCGCCTCCGTGGGCAGGCGTTTGCCGGCCCATTTGCAGAACGCGGCAGCATCCGGCCAATTGATGTTGACGACCGGTCGTTTGCGATGTTGTGGTTGATTCATGATGTCCCAGTCCGAAGGCTCCTCCATACCCGTCGTCTCCAGGTACTTGGCATACTGTCCGACCGTCACCTCATATTTGTCCATGTAGAAGGCATTGAGGTAGACCCGCCGCACGGGCTTCTCGTCATCCGAGAAATCGCTTCCCATCGTAAACTCCCCTGCCGGCACCATCGCCATCGGCACGTCGCGCGGATCGACTGGCAACACCGTTCCTGCTAATCCGCCTGGTTTCGGACCGTTCGGCAAAGCGGTCGATCGCTGTCTCGAAAGCTTCCCTTGCAAGTATTGAGAGATGGCCTGTTGTTCATCGTTGAGACCCAGTGCGTTGGCCTTGGCCAGGGCCTCCTTCGCCCGCTTCGTCTTGTCGGGATCAGCCAGCCCACCGGCGATCAGGCTCCTCGCTTCCTCCACTAACCGCCACACCCTCGCATCATCCAGCAATTGCCACGCTTTGAATTGTGGTACTGGCATGCGTGGTTCCATCGACGCTGCTGCCTTGGATTTAGCATCAAGCTCTATCGCGGTCTCGTAATGTTCTTCTGCGCAGCTCCAGGATTTCAAACCTCGACAAGCCTCTGCCAGGTTGAAATGTGCCACCGTATTTGAAGGGCTCTTCGTTATGCCGGCTTCCAGCGCTGCACGTGCCTCCGCATACTGTTTTTGCTTCAGCAGGGCCGCCCCTTTCGCAAAATCCTGGTCGCCGGCACCGGCTGCATGCGCGACTGCCCCTGGAGCGACGAAGAGGCACAACAAGCTCATGCTCACCAACATTTGTCTCATCGGACCACTCCTCCCCATTTGTAATCATCCCGCGGATCAGGTCTCACCGCTGGAAATCGTAGCAACCCTGGACAGGTCCGGCAGACTTACCAAAATACACCCACAAGATCAATGCCTGTCATTGCGCCCGCCAGGGTGGATTTGTTCTCGCCATAACCATTTGATTGGACGCACTTTACTAATAACCGCTATCGTTGATTTTCCTGATAAATTTCAGAGAACAAATTCACCCTGTTGCACCCGCCAGACTTTCCACTGCACCAGGGCTCACTCGTTCTTCTCTCCCCGCAATCACGACACTGGACAAGATGGCAGAGAGGGGGCGACATCGCCTAGCCAGACCCCATCGACAAATCATGAAAGCGTGCGACGGCATTCCGTTCTCGCAGCACAATTTCATCTCCCTTTTCCTTCCAGCGGGCCGTAGGGTCGATCCCTTACCGCGCGCATTGAGGGAGCACATTCCGATGTGGGGCTTTTCCTCTCATACCTTCCCTACCAGGCAGGCAGGATCGTCGGTCCTCAATATGCGCGCATGGAACGAGCACCGCCCACGGTGTAATCATCCAATCGATCTGGCGTGCGCGTTCCGCGAGCACGAAGGACCGACGATCCTGCCACGCTACACCCATTCCGGCTCATACTCTTTCCCCGCCTCCCGTTCGGCCAACCATCCATAGAGAGCCGGCAGCACGACCAAGGTCAAGGCCGTTGAGGTAAAGAGTCCGCCGATAACCACGGTCGCCAGCGGGCGCTGCACCTCAGCCCCGATTCCCTGCGCCAGCACCAACGGCAGCAGACCGAGCAACGTCGTCATCATGGTCATAACGACCGGACGAAGCCGCAAGCTGCAGCCGGTGATGATCCCCTCATCAGTTGCCATCCCTTCGTGGCGCAGTTGGTTGATGCAGGACACCAGCACGATGCCATTCCCGACCGCCAGCCCGAGCAATTCGATGAAGCCAATGGAGGCCGGCACGCTCAAGTACTGCCCGCTCAGCCACAGCGACACGACGCCTCCAATCAAGGCGAATGGCAGGTTGAGCATGATCAACATGGCATAGCGCACGGAATGAAATGCCCAAAAGAGAAGAAAGAACACGAGTCCCAGAGTAATCGGCACGACGATCAACAGCCGCGCGTTGGCCCGCTCCATGTTCTCGAAGGCTCCGCCCCACACGACACTGTAGCCTTCCGGCAACCGGATCTGCGCCGCCAGCTTCTTCCGCCCTTCGTCCACGACGCCGCCGATGTCCCGACCCACGACGTTGAAACCGATGTAGATGCGGCGTTTCACCTGCTCACGGCTGATACGGAGCGGCCCCTCGCGCATTTCGATCGTCGCGAGATCGCTCATCGGGATCAAGGCCCCGGAGGCCGACTTCACTCGAATCTCACCGACGCTCGCGACGCTGTTCCGGAACGCTTCCGGAAATCTCAGAATGAGCTGGAACCTCCGCTCACCTTCGTACACGTGGGTCGCCGGCTTGCCGCCGATCGCAGTGATGATGATCTCCTGGACATCGGCGACATTGATGCCAAAGCGGGCGATCTTCTGCCGGTCGATGTCAACAGTGAGATACGGTTGGCCGGCAACCTGCTCGACCTTGATATCTTTGACACCGTCGATCTGCTGCATGAGGGTGGCGATTTCTTCCGCCTTGTCACGCAGGATGTCAAGATCATCCCCGAACAGCTTGATCGCGCATTCGGTCCGGATGCCGGAGATCAGCTCGTCCACCCGCTCCTGAATCGGCTGGCTCATGAGCACGGAGATGCCGGGAATCTCCGCCAGCTTGTTTCTGATGGCATCGGTCAGTTGCGACTGAGTCGCCGCCGTTTTCCAGGTGCTTCGGCCGCTCAATGCGATGATCGGGTCGCTCTCGTTGGGTTCTTCCGGCCCGAATGCGATATCCGGCCGGCCTATTTTACTCACAGCCATCCGGACTTCGGGAAACTCCAACATCGCTTTATGGGTCTGCTTCTCGATCTCGATGGATTCCGGCAGCGACACACTCGGCAGCCGGACGACCTGAGGAGTGAGTGCCCCTTCTTCCAGCAGAGGGATGAATTCCCGCCCGATGAAGGGCACAAGAGCCGCGCTGATAAGCACGATGGCCGTCGAGCCGGCCAGGACGATCTTGCGATGGCGCAGGGTCCAATGCAACACCGGCACGTACCGTTGCTTCATCCAGCGCGTAAGACCCG